>NZ_JAUBUC010000008.1:82551-122672 GCF_036705285.1 Microcoleus sp. B4-C1
CTTAACAGGCAAGATGCCTGTTCCACAATCAAGTTTATTTTTTGTGGAACGGGCTTCTAGCCCATTGCTGATATTGGTGCGCTCAATCTAATTAAATTAGATCCATGAACTAGATAATACTGGCATGGCAGTTTATTATACTTTTGCTGACGTTTCATATTATGTTAATGAGCGAAAAAGTTTTTACTAAAAATGTTGCTTTCAGATTAATAACATATCTAATTTTTCCAATATTTCTATCTACCACCACGGCTGAAATTGTCTTGCGAGTTGCGGGATACAAACCCTGGCAAATAGAAAATGTTGATGTTGCCGTCGAACCAAAAGGTAACTTTTTTACCAAAGACTCGGAACTCGGCTACAAACATTTGCCGGGTAAATTCAAGGTGACACTTAACGGCAATTACTCATTTAATGCCACTCATCTCAATAATAGTTTAAGAATCACACATCCCCTCAATACTTACAATAAATCCTCAAAAAAGCCTGAAATTTGGATAGTTGGATGTTCTTTTACCTACGGTTGGTCATTGAATGACAGCGAAACTTATGCTTGGTTGCTGCAAGAGAAATTACCCAAGTATGAAATAGTAAATTTTGGCGTTAACGGCTACGGCACGCTGCACTCATTGATTCAATTCAAAGAAGCAATCAAACAAGGAAATAAACCGAAAATTGCGGTAATTGCTTATGCGGGATTTCACGACCGCCGCAATACTCTGTTAAGGGCGAGAAGAAAGCAAATGGCTGCTTGGAATAAACTGGGTATTTTATTCCAGCCGGATGCTAGGTTGAATGGAGAAAATAATTTTACCTACAAAATGGCAAAACTTGAATATCACGAGTTCCCGCTGATGCGGGTTTCTGCATTAAGCCATTTTTTGGAGGTTAATTACAATCAATTTGAAGAGGGATTGTATAGAAGCCATGAGGTTTCTAAGGCAATTATTCAAGAGTTTAACCGGGTGGCCGAGGCGAATGGTGTTAAGTTAGTTGTGGCGGGAATTAATGCCGGTTCTGCTAAGATGTTGGAGGAGTTAAGTCAGCAGGGAATTGCTACGGCGGATATTTCGGTTGATTTGAAAATACCTGCCAATAATAATTTACCTCATGACCTTCATCCAAGTGCGATCGCCAATCGGCAATATGCAGAAAAGTTGGAAGGTTTTTTGCAAGGCACTGTTTTAAGGTAAGTTAACGAAGCGCGAAGGCGCGAAGCAAGATATAAAGATGAAGTTGAGGAGTTACTTAGGGTTGCTAGACGGATGGGATTATTTGATGTTGTTTCTTTTAAATCGCGTCGTAAATTTATAATTGATGGGTTTCTCCTGTTTTTACTTGTTCTCGTAACAGTTGCAGTAACATCAATCTATGTATCCAGCGAACATACTTTTTATTGGTGGGATTACGCGGGATACAATACCGCTACAGTCAACACGGCAAATTTATTTCGAGACTCGCCCGATAAAGCATGGCGCGGAGTTATAGAATCGCTATCTAAGGAAAAAAATCTATTAATATCTCTGCCGTTAGTGCCGTTTATTCTGTTATTTGGCGAGTCTCGGCTGAGTTACATTCTAAGTGTATCCCTGATTTATGTGCTGCCGTTTCGCCTGTTGTTGGGGGCAATTTCTGCAAAGCTAATTCCAGTTTATCCCCGCCGGGTGTTTTGGTCAACTGTGCTGCTGAGTTTATTAATTCCGATGAGTTGGATACCGACTCTGCGGGGATATCTGGATACTGGCGGCTGTGTGTTTGTAGCCTTGGCAATTTTGGTTTATTTGCAGGATGTTAAGCTGAAATCTTGGTGGAAAATCCCGTTAATTGGGTTTTTTCTGGCGGCGGCTATTCTGTTGCGGCGCCATTTTGCTTATAGTGCGATCGCATTTTTTGGTGCCGCGACTTTACAGGCTTTCATCGAGTTTATTATACAGTATAGCAATCCCAAGGCAGTTATCAACATGGTTCAGGCTTTTAGCCGGGACGGGCTAGAAGCCCATCCCACAAGTCATTTAGGATTGCTATCTCAAAGTATTCAAAACAAAGGTTGGAAAAATTTGTTTGAATCCGGCATCAAATTGGGTTTGATAGCTGTAACTAGCTTGACTATTTTAATGTTGGTAGCGGGAGATTTTACTCGCAGTGCTCTGACGGTTGACTACCGCAATTTGTATGTCGCTTGGAGTTTGCCTGTAAATGATATTTTAACTCGTTATGCGGATTTTTACGGTTGGGGAACTTGGCTGCTGGTACTGATTGGTTTTTCGGCGGGAATTCTCACCCGAATCCTGGTTCCGGCGGCGGCTATTTTTGTTTCGTTGTTTGGGGTTTTGTCGCTGATTGAATGGCTGTTAGTGCTGCGTTACGGCTACTTGCACTATACAATTCATATTACACCGATCGCACTTTTGGGACTATCCACATTTTTCTGGACAACTTGGCTAACACTCAAGGGAAAAGTCCGATATTTCATGCTGGGCGCGGCGGGTTTGTACCTCGTTGTAAATGCCGCCGTCGGGTTAATTCCTCTCAAAATTGATTTGCCAAGACTGTTTGTGGGTAATTTTCCGCCGTTAGTGCGATCGGACTACGACGAAGTTGTAAAATTAGTAGAGTTTCTGCGAAAATTAGCACCCAACGAAGAACCAATTTATATTGCCGGTGCTTCTAACAGTTTTAATGCTAATATCCTCAGACAAGCTAACCGAAAATTAAACCCGCCGGAGGGTTGGTGGAGATTAAATACAATCGGGAGGCCGCAAATTGACTCGCGCGATACTTACCCGCTACCGGAGTTGTTGCAGTCACAATATGCGGTGGTTGCCACACCTTTTCAGCAGGTGTTATCGACTGACGAACAAGTTTTGCGATCGCACGAACAAGATGTTGTTAAAGTTGTGTACGATGCCTTTACTCAAAACTGGGAAATTGCCCGCGATTTCCAATTGCTACCGGAACAGTTTAAGCTGGAAAACGGCGTGACTGTCAGCGTTTACCGGAGGATGCGGCCGACTGATACAGCAACGGCAGTTAGGACTCTGGAGGCGATGCAGCGGCAAATAGGCGATCGACCAGGCACGCAGTTAGATTGGATTAGTTTGCATCAATCAATCTACACAAGTGCCAATTATTCAGTGAGTAAAGAATCGGATAACCGATATAAAATTGTAACTCATCCAATTAAAAACAGCAAGAGACTCGATACATCTTTCCTGTATTTAGGTTCCATTTCAGACAAAGTAAAAGTTACCGGCAAACTCAATTTACCTAACAAACAATGTCCGGGAGTTGCCCTGCGCTTGACTTTGTGGGACAAGCAAGGTAAATTAGTAGACTCAGCAGAGATGGCTTATCGTCAAAAAAGTGATCTCGCCTTAAATCTATTAGTTGAAGGCAAAAATCCCATTTATCTGCTGCTTGAGGTATTGAGTAGCAGCCAACAGGATTTAACAAACCAATGCCAACTGGAGATTAACAATTTGGCTGTCAGTAGTTAAGTTGAACCGTCAATGCAAAAACATCAAAAATCCCACTGGTATTTTAATCTATCTCTCTATACTTTTGTCATCATCGGCTCCCTGATGGCTACTGGCTATATTTTCCCCATTGGAGGCAATTTCCCGGAAGTGCCACCAATTCAATTTATGTTAAATCCTGAACTCTACAAAAATGACTATTACGTTCAGGAAATGGTGAAATTTAATCCGAGATATTACTATTATTATATTATCTATTTGCTCGCCAACTTAGGAACAAGCATTCCCCTAGCGCACTTTATTTATCAATTCCTCGCCTTCGGTTCATTTGTCCTAGCTTGCTACGCAATTCTCAATATCTATACTAATTCCAAACTGCCAGCAGCAGCGATGGCTTTTTTATGTATAGCCGCTTCATTTACCGATGTTGGTAACACGCTGATATTTTCCACTAAATCAGTACCCAGTATCTTCGCAATGGGTTTCGCAATCTGGGGAATTTACTTTAGTTTGCGCCAGAAATGGCTGACTGGATATTTCTTTTTTGGACTAGCTTGTCTGCTGCAATTCTTAGTGGGTTTGTTGCCGGGATTGATGATGGTTCCCGTTTTATTTATTGAATCTGTAAGACAGCGGAATTTCAAAACATTGATTTTGGCGATCGCACTTTTAGCAGCAATGGCAAGTATCGTTTACGTACCGATGTTATTAACAGGTACTACCAGCACTCAAACTATCGACAACGCCGATTTTGTCTACATTCACGCAAAAGTCCGCAACCCCCACCACATCCTCCCGTCAAATTGGTATTTGGGGAATTGGTTCAACTTTATATGTTTCATAATTGGTGGCTTACTGTGCATCAAAAATTCCGATTTATTGCCAAAAGAAGACAAGGTTAATTTTTCGGTAATTGTTGGCACATCAATTTTTGGACTATTTCTAAATTTCGTATTTGTCGAAGTTTATCCTGTGGCTTTTATCGCCAAACTACAGTTAGCTAGAACTGTACCTTTTGCTCAATTAATTATATTTATTGCTGTTGCTTTGACTGTCGAGCAACTTTACAGGGAAAAACAAATACCTATTAGCTTGTTGCTGTTAGCTGTACTAACTTTGCCTTTTAGGGGCATCCTTTTCCTAGGATTATCAGTTTGGCAGACAAAAAATTACTTATTTCCCAAACGATATAATATATTGTTGTGGATTTTAGCAGCAGGAACGGTAATTTTCAGCTTGATATATCCGGTGACTGATTCATGGGAAATAATGGGCGATCGAATAATTAGCATCCCAGTTTTTTTCTCAATCCTCGCCTTCCCATTCATTTTAGAAAAAACATCCCTAGCTACATCTATCAAACAAACTCTAACTCACACCTTAGCCTTAATAACTACTGCCACCTTAGTTTGTGGAATAGCAGGAATTATGCCCAAACCTATATTAAATGTATTTCAAACAAGAGTTAATATCAATGCCGTTCCCAGAGACGACTTAAGCAAATTAGCTGTGCGATTTTCGCAAAGTAGCAGCCGCGATTCACTCGTATTAATTCCACCTTCAGTTACCAGCTTCCAGTTTTTCTCCGAAAGGGCGATTGTCGTCAACTTCAAAAACTTCCCCTTTACCGAAAAAGGCATCAAAGAATGGCAAAATCGCATGGAAGCTGTTTTAGGAGTCCCCTTAAACCCGCAAATGATTTGGGGAGGAAATGACTTTTTCATCCGCCGCAGTAGTGCGGATTTAGTCAAAGTAGCCAGAAACTATCAGGCAGATTATATCCTGACTCGCAGCGATTGGCATCCAAATATTGACGGAGATATAGTAGAGCAAGAAGGCAAATGGATACTGTTTAAAATTAGATAATAGGTAATTGGTAAAACTTGTTAAATCCCAATATGACCGAAAGCATCCAGGATACAAGCCCCCGGATTCATCCGTGGAGAAATAAAAAACGTGTATCCGATGAAACTTGCCCCCCACATTTATCCGTGGGGTCAAGGCTTCAATCTAAAATCTAAAATCTAAAATCTAAAATCGATTGACTTTTATCTTAGTCGGCCGACGCAGACTTTGCTTGTGTAGAAGAAATTTCAACATCCGATTTATCTGCGTTAATCAGCGTTAATCCGCCTTAATCTGCGGTTAAATATCAAAACCCGAATCATCAATAATTTCGCTAATTTGCTTATCCACATAATCAGCATCCACATTCCGCGCCATCAACTCAGCTAAAATCCCCAAAGAAATCAACTGCACCGACAGAATTGTACACAAAATCCCAAAAAATAACAAAGGTCGATTCCCGATCGGCCCAAAATTCATCCCCGCCAAATTCAGAAACCAAATAACTATTAAATAACTCAGCGAAACAGTTCCAACGAAGCCAAAACACAATCCCAAACCGCCAAACAAATGACCCGGTTTGTGTAAATACTGCGTCGTGGCTAACACCGTCAACAAATCAATAAAACCCCGCGCATAACGTTCCCAGCCGTAATTCGATTTTCCGTGCTTTCGCGGATGATGTTCCACGACTACTTCGCCAATTTTAAACCCTAAATTGTTTGCTAAAGCTGGAATGTAGCGGTGCAATTCCCCGTACAATTTAATCGACTGCAAAACTTCCCTGCGGTAAGCTTTAAAACCGCAATTCATATCGTGCATTTTCACGCCAGTCAGCAAACACGCAACGGCATTAAACAGCTTGGAAGGTAAAGTTTTAGAAAGCGGGTCGTTCCGCTGTTTTCGCCAACCGGAAACTAAATCAAATCCCGATTCTAAATGATGTAAAAACTTGGGAATTTCAGCGGGGTCATCCTGAAGGTCAGCATCGAGAGTAAAGATAATTATCCCTGCTGCATTGCGAAATCCTGCTGAAAGTGCGGCGGATTTGCCAAAGTTGCGGCGCATTTTAATCGCTTTAATTAGTTTGGGATGTTGGCTGGCTAAATCTGTGATTTCTTGCCAGGAATAATCGCGGCTACCGTCATCTATGAAAATGACTTCGTAACTGTCAATTTCTGTTTGCAACATGACAATTTTGATTTTGTCAAACAGCAATTTTAGGGTGGCTTCTTCGTTGTGAACTGGGATTACGAAGCTGAGTTGTTTTGGCATAGAGATATTTTATTTCATTTTTGTTGTTAATGAGATTTTTTTTTATTAACCGCAGAGGGCGCAGAGGGCGCAGAGGAGGAGAAAGAGAGGTTTTTTAGTTTTTATTGATAACTTGGGAGTTTCGTAAGGCTACCCAACCTTTGCGGTTTTTAAAGGAGGCATAGGCTGTCAATAGTTTATCTGTTGGTGATGTTTGAATGTATCCTCTCCAAGCTGCGAATTCGTAGGAAGGGCCAAATAATTTAACTAAATCTGGGCGCGGAAATCCTGACATGGCAAAACCTCTAACGATATTTTCTTGGTTGAGAATGGCAATACATTTTACATTGTTTTCGGGGTCTCCTACCCAGCCAATTACTCTGGCTGCTGTTGGTGCCAGTCTGGTGGCTGTATCAAAGTATCCGGGTACTCCGTCTTTGGGCGCTGACAGTAAATTTGCGTCGATTTTTGTGTCTAATGCTGCACAGAAATTGTGTTTTTTGATGTCTCGGTTAAATGGCACTAAGTTGTTAGTTTTTAAAGCGTCGATTAAGCCGACAAAAGCGGCGGGTTTGTTGCCTACGCGGTCTTTAATTAGGGTTACGTCGGTGATGCCTAGTTGCAGTGATAATGCTACTAACGGTTGATAGGTTGCTCTGTGGGCGATCGCCATTGCAGTTTCGCCTCCCACCCCGTACATTAAAATAATCGCGACTGTGGTGACTGCAAACAGCGGTGTCAGCCAACGCCCTTGAATTCTCGGTGTTGGCTGCAACTCGCGCACCCACAATGCTGTCAGCACAATTGTGCTCATCCAAAACAAAGCTGGAAGTGTGGCGTAGCGGGAAGCGGTGGCCTGTTCGACGCCAAATCCCGATCGACTAACCGCGGCCATTAACGCCGTTTGCAGCGTGTAAAGTTGGATTGATAGCCAAGGCAGCCAATCCGGGCAATCTACCTTTTTTACAAATAGCCAATAAGCCAAAAAACCCGTCGCTGCAATCAAACCAATTATACCAATAATTGAAGCAACAATAATATTTTCGCTAAAAATTCCGCCGAGATAAATGGGAATATATTCGAGAGTTTTGAGCGGGTTAATTTTAGTTAAAGAAGGGTGATGAGATGGAGTTTTATAAGTTAAAAAATAAATGCCAATCACTGCAATCGAAGCAATGAAATACAAATAAGTTATTCGCCGAGGAAACCGCAGCACAACAGCAGCAGCACACAATATCGGCCACAAACCTAAAGGAGTGCTGTAACTAATACAGCCTAAAACGCCAAAAATAATGCTGCCAATTACCCACTTATTTTGTAAATGCGGGGGCGGGCACGGGGGCACCGCCCCTACAAACTCGTTACCAGGCTCTGCCTCCCTTTTCTTTAATAAATCTGTCGCATAGGATTGCAAACAAAATATCGAACAAATCACAAATAAATTAGCAATTATCCAGTGAACGCCACTGAATCCCCGCATCCAATTGTGAGCCGCCGCCGGAGTAAAATTAAAAATAGAAATGCAAAGGAGTAGCGAGATAAATTGCAGCGGAAAACGCCTCAATTTTAATGGCAGCAGAGCAATTAATACGTGGCACTGAATCCAAGCCAAGAACCAGGCAACTAAACATAAACCAATATTTGAACCTTGCGTTACAGCTATATTCAAGCCATAAATAATTGCCGGAATTAAGACAAAATGCTCGTTCGCCCGAAATATCCAATTAAAAGGATTTGTAGAGAAACCGTCTACTGAATAAAAATTCCACGTCATCCACCAATAATCAAAATTAGACAAGTCTCCCGCTTGGGATATCAAGTACAAAATATATGAAGCTGGTATTAGAATGCCGAGAACTGATGCGGCAATTAAAATATATTGTTGCTTGACTTTCATGGATTGGGAGAGGGCGATATTTTTAATCGATTTGGGCTAAGTTGTACGCGCTGGGATTAAAGAAACCGGGTTTTTTACTTGATTGAGGGTGAGAACCAAGTATTTTGGTTAAAAAACCCGGTTTCTGGCTACTTTACAGATGTACTCGAATTTTTATTTCACTTCTCTTGCCAGCATTTGTCTGAGCCCTTGCCGCCAGTGGGGAGGATACGTACCCAGAAGTGCTGATATTTTTACCGTAGATAGGACAGAAAAAGCGGGGCGTTTTGCCGGTGTCGGATATTCGGCGGTGGTGATGGGAATTACGCGCTGAACTTTTAGGGGAAAGCCGAGTTGTGCTGCTTCCTCAAAAATGGCGATCGCAAAATCGTACCAACTACAAACACCGCTATTAGTGTACTGGTAAGTCCCAAAAGTTTCTGGCCCAAGGAGAGGAATAATTTGTGAAGTCGCCGCACCTAAATCCCGAGTCCAAGTAGGACTTCCGATCTGATCTGCTACTACTCGAATTTCTTCCCTTTCCTTTCCCAACCTCAGCATGGTTTTGACAAAATTACCTTTGCCACCGTTGCCGTAAACCCACGCGGTTCTAATAATAATATGTCGGTTTCCCGATTTGAGAATTGCTGCCTCGCCTGCTAATTTCGACTTGCCGTAAGTTCCCAGTGGATTCGTAGAATCTGTTTCCAGATAAGCAGAACCGTGGCTGCCGTCAAATACATAATCAGTAGAAAAGTGAATCAAACTTGCTCCCTGTTTTTCGCATTCTTCGGCAAAAATTCCTGGGGCAATAGCGTTGACTGCATATGCTAATTCTGGTTCACTTTCGGCTTTGTCTACCGCAGTGTAAGCACCCGAATTGATGACTAAATCCGGTTTAATTTCAGCCATTGCTTGACGGATGCTTTCGGGTTGGGATAAGTCGAGGCGAGTGCGATCGATCACAATTACCTCTCCCGAAGATAATAAAATCGGCTGCAATTCTTGAGCTAGCTGTCCGCTGCCGCCTGCGAGTAAAATTTTCATGATCAAAACACTTGAGCTGTTTTCAATGTTTGTCCAGCTTGGTCTTTAGCTGATAAGATTGGTTTGGCACCATCTAGCGGCCAGTCGATCGCCAAATCGGGGTCATTCCACAGGATACACCGCTCGTGTGCCGGTGCGTAATAATCTGTAGTTTTGTACAAAACTTCAGCCGTCTCGGAAACCACTAAAAAACCGTGTGCAAATCCCGCCGGCACCCAAAATTGCCGTTTATTTTCCGCACTCAGCAAACACCCCACCCACTTTCCAAAATTCGGCGAACTTTGTCTAATATCCACCGCTACATCAAATATTTCGCCAGCAACTACCCGCAGCAATTTGCCTTGAGGCTGCTGCAGTTGGTAGTGCAAACCGCGCAACACATTTTTAGAGGATTTGGAATGATTGTCTTGAACAAATTCGGCTGTCACGCCTGTTTTTTCGACAAAAGCTCGGTGATTGAAACTCTCAAAAAAGAAACCGCGATCGTCTCCGAAAATTTTCGGCTCAACGATCAGAACTTCCGGTATTTCGGTAGATATAACATTCATAGTTAGCTGTGAAAGTGATAAACTCATACTCAGTCTAGGCTATTTTACTATGAAAACTGACACATATCTCAAAAAGTTGTATGCCAACCGCTTTGATTCGCGACAAATGCAAGCGAAGGTGGCACTCTGGAAAGTTTTAATTGACGACTTCTTACAAAATTATGTTCCTCCCGAATCAGCGGTTTTAGATATAGGCGGCGGTTACTGCGAGTTTATAAATCAAATTCGGGCTAAAAAAAAATATTTAATTGATCTTAATCCCGATTCAAAGTTATTTGCTAATGCTGATGTAAATGTGCTTAATATTGATGTGTTGAATTTAGAAAATTACACATCTTTTACCGAACAGTTCGATAGTATTTTTATCTCAAATTTTTTTGAACACCTCCGCAACAAAGAGGAACTTGTAGAAATTATCTCTTTTTGCTTCGAGGCCCTCAAGCCTAGCGGTTCTCTGTTGGTAATTCAGCCTAATTTTAAATATTCCTACAAGGAATACTACGATTTTATCGACCATCAATTACCGATAACCCACTTATCGCTACAAGAGCTTTTACAAACTGTCGGGTTTGAAATCGACTTAATTATACCGAGATTTTTACCCTTTTCGACGAAAGGCAGACCGGCCTCGCCCTTGCTGTTAAAAATTTACTTAAAATTGCCTTTGTTGTGGCGTTTTTTGGGAGGGCAAATGTTTGTTAAAGCATCGAAACAAAACAATAGAGGCAGAGCCTCATGACAGGCAATCCTAGTCATATGCAGGCAGAGAGATTCATCTGCGTTTAGCCGCGTTTATCCCCCTGTACCTGCCATTAAAAAAATCCCTACAAAATCGAACTTAACACCACCTCATTAGCAGCAATCCAATCATAAATATCCTGCAAAGCCGCTTCCGGCCCAATAACAGGCTGCCATCCTGTTTTCTCCATCACCCTAGAAGAATCCGTAATAAAAATCGGAATATCCCCCGCGCGTTCCTCCAAAACAGGATTAATTGAAATCGATTTACCCGTAATCTTTTGGCACAAATCAGTTGTCTCAACCAAAGAAAGACTGTTGCTAAAACCACCGCCTACATTAAAAACTTCGCCGTCAAATTTAGCAAAATTTTCTAACTGATAATTAACTAACCTCAACAAATCTTCAACGTGCAGCAAATCCCTAACTTGCTTCCCGCTGCCGCCAAAACCGATATAACTCAGCGACTTTTGAAAATAGTGAGCCGCCACCCACAAACCGCAAACTCCCTGATCTACTTTACCCATTTGCCAAGCACCCGTAATTAACCCGCAGCGGTTAATAATTGCGGGTACATTGTATGCTTCCCTGTATTCCTCAATCAGCAATTCCGAAGCTAATTTAGTGGCTCCGTAAAGCGAACGGTGTCCTTTTAATGGGAAGTCTTCTGATATGCCCAACTCAGATATACCGGGTAAAGTTTGCTCAGGGGCGATCGCAAATCTATTCGGCAACTCTAACAGCTTAACAGACTTGACACTGGCGATCGGATAAACCCGACTCGTAGACAAAAACAGCAAACTCGCACCAGTCTGTCTCGCCAACTCCAAAACATTCACAGTGCCCAGTAAATTCGTCTGCAAAACGTACTGAGGCGAACTAAAACCAGCCAGCACAGAAGGCTCGGCAGCACAATCTATAATGCAGTCAGCATTGAGTGCAACTGGATCTAAATCTGCCGCTGTGCGAATATCCCCGTAAACAAACTGAATCCCCCAACTTTTAAGCCGAGGCAGATTCAATTCTGAGCCCCGGCGACGCAGGTTATCTAAACAAATTATTTGCCATTCCGGGTGCAGTTTCTTCATGCCAATTGCCAAACAACTGCCGATAAAACCCGCACCACCAACAATTAAAATTTTATCAGGCATTCACTTTTAATTTTGCTATCTTTTTAGTCCGGTGGTAGTCGCCGCGAGACAGATGTTTTTCGAGCCAGACATACAAGACAATAAACAAATATCGACTGCCCATCTCTTTTATTTTAAGCTTAGAAATACCCGCAGTCCGATTGTACCACCTCAGAGGAATCACCGTATAGGAAAAACCCCGGACAATTGCTTTTAAAGGCAGTTCCACTGTCAAATTAAAATGATGACTCAAAATCGGTTGTACGCCTTCAATTACTTCTCTGCGGTAAATTTTAAAAGCATTGGTGACATCGCTGTACCGCAAGCCGAAAATACTTTTGACAAACCAGTTTGCTAAGCGGTTTATTGCTAACTTGTGAATTGGATAATCAACTATAAAGCCACCTTTGATAAAGCGGGAACCGAAAACGCAATCATATCCTTCTTGCAACTTGCGGTATCCTGCTACCAAATCCATCGGATCGTCGGAAGCATCCGCCATCACAATTGCCGCAGCATCTCCGTCAAATTCCGCCAATCCCCGTCGCACAGCAAATCCGAAACCGTTGGGAGGTTGATTGTTGATGTATCTAACTGTGGGAAAAGTCTCTGACAACTCCTGGCAAATATCAATAGTTCGATCGACACTGTTGTCATTCACAATCAAAATTTCGTGCGGAATGCCTTCTAAATCAAGCGTCTGGGCGATCGCCCGCACAGTACCGTACAAACAGCCCTCCTCATTGTGGGCTGGTATAATCACAGAAATTTTCACTCCTCATCCTCCGCGCAACTGGACAAACTGGTTGTCAACAGGATTATACACCCAAGCTTTAATTTCTGTTTGGGCGATCGGCAAATTATTATCCGACAAATCAACAGCCCACCTGGCATTATTGTATAACTCAGATTTTAAACTCTCAGCAATGTCGGGACTGTCCAAATTTACATAAGCGTTAGCAAAAAAAGATTGTTTATCGCCGACAGATAGCAGTACAATATTTGGTTGTTGCAATTTTTCTGGCCAAACTGCCCAACCAGCAGCCTTGACAGCATCATTTTGCTTAACAGTCAAGGATTTATCGCTAGTTTGAGGTTTGTCTAAATAACCGTAAACTTTCTCGGTATTAGAAATAAACTCTACATTTTTCGCGAACTTGATCCAACCTATTTTGTCGATAATTGCAGCGCCTTCTCTCACCAGCCAAGTTTTTTTGCTCAGCACCCTCAAACAGCTTTCCGGCGAATTATTGAAAAACTCCGAGGGTTCCAGATAGTTAATTAACTGCAAACAATCTTGAGCGCCTTGTTTGTAAAGAAGTGCCGATCGAGATTGGGCGATCGCCTGTTGAGAGTTAACAATAATTGTGGCAATTAACAGCCCTGCCACTACCCGATAAATAAATTTATAATTACGCTTTAACCTTGCTTTTGTTTCTTGATAATTACCTAGAACAAACAATTGCCCTAGCTGAACCACAGCAATTAATAGCAAAATCGAATTAGTCGTATATCTAGACGATTCTAGCGCCTGAATTGCCCCAAATTCTGCCCTCCCCGCCGTAATAAACAGAGCCGATAAAACCGAAAAACCACCTATTGACAGCCAAGGTAAAGCCTCACGATGCTCGGTAATCTTTCTCCCAAAGTGGAACACAAAAAATAAGAAACTTGCAAATATGGCTAATCCAACTAATGCTGAAATTCCAGGCGATCGCACAATTGGCGAACCCAGCAAACTTAAAAAGTAATCAATAACTACAAGCGGCTTATTCAACAATGAAATAATACTTGCTTTGCGACTAGGATGATAATTTATTGAATAAACAGCACAAGTTGTCGCAAACAGCAGCATCCAGACAATAAGTCTTTTTCTTTTCTGCGCCGCATTTCCTTCTACAGCCGCCACAGCGGGAATTGCAGCCAACCAAGACAGCAAGCCTTGCGCGAGGGAAAAACTCGCAACAAAGCATAATACAGCAGCAATAAAGATTCTAATATTAGGCAATAATTTGTGATTTGAAACCAGCGCATAAACCGCAGCGACAAAACAAAAATTTACGAAAAACCACGCTAATTGAAATCCCCAAAGCCAGTTTTCGTGCTGAACTAGAGAGCAAAGCAAAATACAAGTTAAAATATTAGCTAAATGCCACAAATCATCCGCGACATTCTTAACTTGCATCGAGGATAACTTGTACATAGCGATAAAAGTTATCGCAGCCAAACCTATGCTGAGACACAACTGATAATTAATATTCCATCGGGAAGCAAAAGCCAGCACCGCAATAATTATTTTAGGGAAAAGTATGCGGTGGTTGCTGTGCAAAGCCCAAAAATCGTTAAAAGTTACATTTCCCGCAGCTATTTTTTCAAAAAGGCTAGCTAACCTCCACTCGTCATCAACGGGAACGTTAACGCTAAAATTCGCTACAAATCCGATTAATAAGAGGACAGGAATCAGATATAGAGTAAATAATATGATTTTTTTCATTAATATCCAATCCGGTAGCATCGGAATTGTAAAATCTAGTCATATCATGTCCGATCGATTAACCATAATATCCCGGTCGGGGCGGGTTTTTGATATTGTCAATTATTCGCAAGTATTGTTGGTGAACCCGCCCCTACATAAATCGCGATCGCTCGAACGGACATGATATCATCAGCTTTTCGACTGAAAATCAACAGTAAACCGTCAACGGTCAACAGTCAACAGTAAACCGTCAACAGTAAACCGTCAACGGTCAACAGTCAACCGTCAACTGTTCGCTACTTAATAGTCTTGAACGTATCCATTTTCCCAGTAAATCGGTTAATAAACATCTGCAAAACAGTCCGCTTGCCGATATTGATATTAGAACTCACTGCCATTCCAGACTGCAAACCAACCTCCACTTCATTTGCCTTGCCCTTGTTCAAAACAAACTTCTGATTTTTGAGCTTAATTTTGGTTTTGAAAGCATAGTATTTCCGCAGTTCAGTAGGAGGCTCAGCATCGCTGCTAATCTCTATCACTTCACCCTGAGCAGTACCAAACTCCATCGCCGGGAAAGCTTCTACATTCACTTCCACAGGCACGCATTGGTATTTCGTCAAACCCAGTTTCTCTCTGTTAATTTCCTTCTCTGGACAAACGCAAATTTTACCTATTTCGCAGTCAATCTTTTCTCCGTCTAATTGCTTGCCGTGATACGGCTCCAATTTTGCCCGCTTCTGTCTCAAAGCATCCAATACCAGAGCCACATTGCTGTTTTCCAGGTAAACAACTGCTTCCAAACCGTTGTCGTCATCCAAAACTTTAAGCAGCTTTTCAGTTTGCTGTGCTTCGTAATAAGCTTCTTCGCAGCGTGCTGGGCGCGGTTCGCCCGGTTTCACCACCGAATTAATAATGGATTGGCATATCGGATCTTTCGCCATATCCAACTTAGCTTTCTCCTTCGTAGAAGGCTTCAAATCGAAGATAACACCGGATACCGGAGCTTTCAGAACTTGAGTGTCGCGGTTTTGTTGAGCCTTTTCTAGCTGAGCGTTCACCTCGGACAACTTTTTCAGGTTTTCCACTTTGAAGCGGCTTAGCTGAGAATCGCTGCTGGCAATTTGTTTCTCGTTTTCAGCAATTTTGGTATAAAGTTCTCTCGCCCAGGCATCCTTGGTATTTTTTAACTGTTCTTGAGCGCGGGCGATGGACTCCTGAATGCGCGCTTGCTCTCCTTGCTGGCGCTGTATGTCAGCACTAATTTTTTGGATGTCGCCTTGACGCGCGTTAATTTCGCCTCGGCGCGTATTGATTTCACCGAGGCGCGTGTTAATTTCGCCCCTGCGAGAGTTGATTTCACCTTCGCGCTGCTTGATTTGATCTTGCTGTTTGAGAACGTCGCTTTGGCCTCTAAAAACATCTTGTTCTTGACGTTCTTTTTGCAGTTCAGCGATGGCTCCTTCCTCCACCAGGGGGGCGAGTCTGCCTAGAATGTTTTGATTCGACTTCAATACTTGTTGCGATTTCGCTAACTGTTCTTGGGCCAAATCTCTCTGAGCCAGGGCGGATTTTACTTGCTCTTGCGAAGAAGCTAACTGCTGCTGGGCATAATTTAATTGGTTCTGGGCAAAACCCAATTGTTGCTGTGCGACTATCATTTGATCGCCGGCAGCTTTCTCAGCATCCTGAGCTTGCTTCAGTTGTTTTTCCAACTCCTGAACTTGGCCTTGAGCGGCAGCGACGCGAGACAGAAATTCCGATCGATAATTAACATAAAGTCCTTGCTGAGCAGCATCAAAATTTCCGCTGGCTCCCCGATTGAGGTACAGTTCGTCAATCAAAGCTTGCAGCACTTGATTTTGTGCCGTAAGGCTCTGTCTGTCCCTGATTGTTGATTCTAGGTTAGAAGGAACAGGGCCTTGAATTTTGCCGTTGACAACATCTTCGTAAAATTTATTTTCCTTTTCCAGAGCTTCTTTAGTTTTCTGAACCGATGTTAAATCGGCACTGGGTGCAACGGGGTTGAAAGTGAGCAGAGGCTGGTTCTTTTCCACACGATCGCCATTTTCAACGTGAAGTCTCACCACAGCGCCCGTAGCAGGTGCTTGGATGTCTCTAGCACCATCTTTGAGCTCCAATTGGCCCACAGCGGGGACAGCTTGCTCTACGCTAGCAAAATAAGCCCAAACTACAGCAGAAGTGGTCATCAGCATGATCATCCACAAAAACAAGTGCGACCAAATCGCTGGTTTTTCGAGAATGACTGGTTGCTCAGAAAGTATTAACGATTTCATAGCCATTTGTTAGTTCTCAGTTGTTAAGGGTTAGCGATCAGTTGTGAGTTGTTAGAGATTAGGTATTCGATGACTCTTGTTGTTGGAAGAGGCAGTAGTAACGCCCTTTAAGAGCCATTAATTCTTTATGAGTTCCCCGCTCGACTACAGAACCTTGATCCATCATAATAATTACATCAGCGTTTTGGATGGTAGTCAGGCGGTGAGTAATGAAAAACACCGTGCGGCCGGCGAAAGCTTCTGCTAAGTTATTGCAAACTTGGCGTTCGGAATGGTAGTCGAGGGCGCTTGTAGCTTCGTCCAAAATCAGCAGTTTCGGGTTTTGCAAAATCGTCCGGGCGATCGCCAAACGCTGTCTTTGACCCCCAGAAAGCGACGAACCACGCTCTCCGACTATCGTATTGTAGCCAGCAGGCAAGCCCATAATAAAATCGTGAGCTACCGCTAATTTCGCAGCTCGCACAATCTCATCCGTACTCGCATCTGGATTACTCAGAGCAATATTTTCCTGTACCGAGCAGTTAAACAGCAAAGTATCTTGCAGCACCACCCCAAGTTGGCTGCGGAGCGAATATAATTCCACCTTGGCAATGTCATAGCCGTCAATAAAAATCCGGCCCGACAGCGGCGGATAAAGACGCTGCAACAGCTTCATCGCCGTACTTTTACCGGAACCGCTTCCCCCCACAATTCCCACAAAACTCCCAGGGGGAAATTCCAAATTAACATTAGCCAATTGCAGTGCCCCGCTCTCCAGGAATCGGAAGGAAACCTCCTCATAGGTAACCTGCCCTTGAATTGCCGGCAGCGGGATATTGCTGCGATCTTCATCGCTGGTTTCCGTCGGCGTATCGACCACATCCTTGAGCATATCGATCGACATCGAGACTTCTTGGAAACTCTGCCAGACGCTCACAAAACGCAGCAGCGAACCAGTCACGTTCCCGGAAATAATTCGGAAAGCAATCAACTGACCCAAAGTAATCTCATTTCCCAGTACCAAATAAGCTCCCACCCACAACTGAGCTAAGTTACCCACCTGGTTTAAAAAGGCGCTAATCGTACCGGCCGTAGTCCCCGTGATAATTGTTTTAAAACTGGCTGTAATGTATTTTGCGTAGCGGCTCGACCACTCCCAGCGGGATTTCAATTCAATATTTTGAGCCTTAACAGTTTGAATCCCGCTGACTACTTCCACTAAATAAGATTGAGAGTCAGCAAAACGCATATTTCTCTGTTTGATCAGGCGCAGCACCAGCGGATTGATTAGAACAATCATCAGCCCTAGTACCGGTACCACTGCCAAAGATACAAACGTTAGCTGCACGCTGTAGGAGAGCATCACGGCGACGTAAACCACCGAAAATACCGCATCGAGAACCACTGTCAGAGCTGTACTCGTCATGAATTCCCGAATCTGGCCCATCATGCTGAATTTGTAAACCAGATCTCCGACGCGCCGATTGTCAAAGTAATTTTGGGGTAGCCGGAGCAAGTGGTCGATGACTTCTGCACTCAATTTGACATCGATGCGGTTTGAGGTATCTATAAACAAAAAGGTACGCAAACCGTTGAGCAGTCCTTCAAACAGGGCAACACCTAACAGAAATGCTCCCAAAATATCCAAGGTGTCAATGCTGCGCTGACCTAATACTTTATCAATAATTACTTGGCTGATTAATGGGTTGGCTAGACCAAATAACTGTACAAAAAACGAAGCGAGCAACACCTCAAAAAACACTGTCTTGTGTTCCATCAGCGCCGGCACAAACCACCAGAAGCTGAACTGCTCTTTTTGTTCGACTTGCGGAGCTTGCAGCAGCAGGACTTCTCCTGATTCTCCCCAGATTTCTTTAAACTGAGGTATCCGCTTCCGCATTAACCCTTTTTCGGGCGTGGCCATCACCAATTCTTGCTCGGTGATGCTGTAAATAATGGCAAAGCTGGTTTCCCATTTAATCATTACGGGAGCTTTGATGCGGTTGATGGCTTCTGCGGGCACTTGCGCCAATTGGGGCGTGAGGCCGATGCTTTGGGCGATCGCCCCGCAGGCTTGCATACTGATAGAACCGGCGGTTTTTAACTGATTTTCTAGAACTTTGCGGATGATATCTCGACGAAACTTGAGGCCGAAATACTTGCTCAACATCTGGAAGCAAGCAAGCGGGGCCTCAATCTGCCCTTTGGCGCGGAAAACTGGGTATCTCCCGGCATCCTTTGGTTGGTCGGTTTTGGGTTCTGGGGGACGATCGGGGGCGTCTATAACCGTGATCGAGGTTCCGTTGGGCGGATTCTGCCCAGAGCCTCCTGTCTCTGTCGTGCCATTTAATGAGTCTGTTTCGGGTTGGGGTTCGGGGGGTTCCCGGAAGCCGACCAAGCGGGCGCCGAGGCGGCCTTCTACTTTTAAGGATTTGGCTGCGTTTTCCACAGAGAAGCGGCTGCCGGTGGGAAAGTCGCCCAAGACGCCGCTGCTGACGAGCCAAATTCGATCGGCATCTAGCTCTTTGGCGATGTCTTGAGTTTTTTTGTTGCCGTTTGGTACGTTGACAACTGTCGCATCTTGCCAAGCTTGCAGGGTGAGTTCCTTGAGATTGGAAGTGCCGTCGGCTTGGCGCTGCAATTCCAGGCTCAACAGTTCAAATACTTCGCTCAAGGAACAGTGTTCGCGAAAGGCTTCTCCAAAGGTCGGCTGTTTTTCTAGTACGCTCAGGAAATCTTCAGCAGGTAGGACGATCGCGATCACATCTGTAGAAGCAATCGCCGTTTCGCAGGGAACTCCTCTGAGCAAGCCAGCCCAGCCCAGGATTTCCTTCGACTGCACCAAGCGTAAACTTACGTGGCGCTGCGAGCGCTGGTCAAAGCCCAGCAGCCGGGCCTGGCCTTGATAGATAATTGCCACCTGAGTCGGCATTTTTTCCCGTTCAAACAGGGGTTGCCCCGTCCGGTAGCCAAGGAGTTGGCATTTAGCCACCAAGGCTGTCAGAGCCGTCTCTGACATTCGGTCAAAGGGAGGTGTTTGAGCTAGGAAATCCTGAATTTGGGAGAGGGAAACAGCGGAAGAAGTCATCCAATTTTAGATTTTAGATTTTAGATTTTAGATTGAATCCAGGGGGTTTTTGTCAGGATGCTACGCTTTTTCAAGTCTCCACGGATAAATCCGGGGGCCCCTGACCAACTTGCTTGATTGTCATGAAATTGAAGACACGGAGGAGAGGGGCTGTAGCGGGCCTATTTGCGATATCTGTTCGGCGAGCCAGCTTTCAAATAGTTCGTTAATCAAGTGCAGCCGCATCGATTCATCGAGCTGGGCCGGCATGAACTTTTCTAGTCGAATAATTACCATCCATTCTGCCAGAGGACGCGGCGTCCAGAGTTGATTTGGCTGGCTGACAGACAAAAGTTTGCTGATTGCCGGGTGGGGCTGGCTGAGGGGTACTGGGCCCAACAAGCCGCCTGACTTGGACTCCGGCCCTTCGGAATAGTCGCGGGCCACTTCAGCAAAGGTTTGTTCCCCTTCGAGAATGCGAAAGTAAAGTTCGTTTGCCAGTGCTGGATTTTTGGTGCGTACCAGGGAATAGACTACGTGGTCTAGGCTGGCTTTGCGGGTTAAAAAATAATTATCTACTTTAGGTCTCCAAGTGGCTTGCTTAAATTTTTCGATCAGCAAGGGCCTAACGGCCATCTCTTGAAGTTCTTCTTCCGTCATATTTTGACCGCGCAGCCAAGCTTCTTTGGCTTCCGGGGCTGTCAGTTGGTGTTGTGCCAGAAAGTCAAGGACGGCGGATTTTCGTTCTTCGTCGCTGCAACTAAAGGATGCGATCGCTTGGTCTACTATTACACCCCGCAAGAATTGTGGCATCAACTGATACCGCTTCAGGAGCGATGGCATATCCTGAGCTTGCAGTAATTTATCGCCTATTTGAAAAAGTCCTGTCATTTTTTTTTCTCCAACTGACTTGCGCTTCCCCTTTTAATTTAGCTGTGGCAGGAAAAGAGCGACAACCACTAACCCCTCGATTCCCCGATGATAGCAGACCGTCAGTGGGCTAGCGCTATTGCTGTCTATTTCTTGACGCTCTGCCTAGCGAGGGGTTCCCCGCGAGTCTCATAATGGTAGCGGGATGCGAGAGTGGGAGAGTGGGAAAATCTTCCCTCAACATCTATCCGTTAAATCCCGTACACTGCTTAGTTGCTGAACTTCCTTCTTCCTTCTTCCTTCACTCTCGGAATAGTCTTTCAAAGAGTGCTTCGAGTTGGGTCGAGCAAGCGCGACTGTCGAGATATTTGGGGTTTGCCGCCATTTTTTGCTGGATTCGCTCGCGGTAGTGCCGGCGCAGTTCTGGGTTGGTTCCCAGTGCTGTGTTCAGCTCTAAATAAGAGTTCTCGCTGTCGGCTACCAGTTCCGGAATTAGCAGTTCTTCGAGGACTGCGGCTGATTGTCGCGATCGAGTTTTTTGCCCTTTTCTTACCACTACAGGCAACCCCACCAACAGGGGTTCTGCTAAGAAGCAGCCACTGCTGTATGGATAGGAGTCTAAATATATATCAGCCAATTCCAGACATTTTATGCAATCGGCGCGAGATGGCAGCGCCTTAATCACAACTAAGCGCTTTTTGTCAATCCCAAATTCGGCAAAGAGCGATCGAATTTGGTTGTAAAAAGGCACCGTCGGATAGTTTTCATTGCGGGAACTAAAGGGATACAAAACTAAAATAGAATTTGGTACCGCCGCAATAATTTTGGCCCAAGTTTCTCTCAATTCTGGGATAATTGTTAAAGCTGGAGCGCCGGACATGAACACTACAGATTCGTCTGTAGCTCCCCAACTCCTGCGAGTCGGTTCAACTGTGGCAGGTGCTGATCCTACAGTATAGCTTAAACAAACTCCCGACCCTTTTAAAGTAATTAATTTTTCGCGATACTCTGCTGCAGCACCTGCGGGCAATGTCAAATCTCCAGCAATGAAATAATCGATATTTCGGCTTCCGGTGGTTGCGGGGGTTGATGCACCAGTAGCTATTTGCACCCGCGCTAGTCGGTGCAGGCACAGCAGCGCGCTTGGTTGAGAAGTGTCGGTAGTATTGGTGCAGATTAGCAGAATATCTAAATCGTGCGATCGCATTTCTCGGACTTGATTGGGCAAAGCTTCTGACAGTTGCACCAGTTTGTCGGCGCAACTTTCGCAATATTTCCCCAGTCGCTCGTCTTGTACCTGGAAATAGTACACGATAATTTCAAATTTGCTTCTGTCTAAATATTCAAAACTCGAAATTGCTGCACGAGTCTCGGATTCCTCACTAATTTTATCCAGCAAAAAGCCAACTCTGATTTTAGTTCTTTCAGGTTCTCTCTGAGGAAAATTCCATTCTATTTGACTGCCGATATTTTTCAAATAAAATTCCAGAATATCAGCTCGCTGACTCAATATATTGAGCAGATTTACCTCGCTCAAATACAAAGCTTGGAATCTAACATTTTTCGCAATAAAATCCGCCAAATAACGCCAAACCTCTGAATCGGGGAAACTGGCGATATTAGCTGCGACGTACTTGATTAACTGCTGGAAATATTCTGAGTACATTTCAACTTCCGACTTGGGTTGAAACTGATATCTTGCACCCTTCTCAATTACTTGTTTAGGAACAGGCAAGATGCCTGTTCCACCAGCAAATTCATCTGTTGTGGAACCAACAGGCAAGATGCCTGTTCCACCAGCAAATTCATCTTGTGTGGAACCAATAGGCAAGATGCCTGTTCCACCAGCAAATTCATCTGTTGTGGAACCAACAGGCAAGATGCCTGTTCCACCAGAAAATTCATCTGTTGTGGAACCAACAGGCAAGATGCCTGTTCCACCAGAAAATTCATCTTGTGTGGAACGGGCATCTTGCCCGTTCTTGACAATGCCACCTCTCCTTTGAAAATAATTCGGTGACTGAAATAGGAATTTCAGAAAATCGTCAAAAAACCACTGGGGAATCGCTGCATTTTTATACTCAAGTGGCAACTGATAAGCGTCGCGGTACAGCATCGCTGCGAGGAGATATGGCATCTTCTCGGCAATTTCCCCTCCTGCAGCAAGTTTCGAGGATAACTGCTGGACAAAACTTTGTTCTGACTCAGTTAAAGTTTCATTTTTGAGGGCGCTATCTAGTAGCAATTTATGAGCTTTCCCCATGTCTTTCGAGTAAGCACTTTCTAATTTTTCCGCTGGCAAATTCAGCCAATATTCCGCTAGCTGTTGGCGGTATGGGCGCAGCGCGAGAAGAGGCTGTTTTGAGGGAAATTTATTGTATTGATCGAGCAGTGGTGATAATTCTGATAAACTCGGCTGGGTTCTCAATGCCAACTTATGGCGGATTGTCTGTTTGATTTGTTGATCCAGGAAACTGTAATCAGGACTATTTAGTAGTTTTTTGTAAAATCTGACTACATCTTTATGGTTTTCCCCAGCGGCGAAGTTTTTCCAAGTTTGTTGTTCGGGATGAATCCGCAGTGATGACAGTTTTTCATCGACAAATCCGATGTGATAGTTACCCATGATTCGCCACCACATATCTAAGTCTACATACTGAGATAATCCCGAATCAAATAATCCTATTTCTTCAAAGACTCGCGCGGCAATTAAGACGGTACTCGGTTCGCCAATTTTGTTTATCGGGTTGTTCAAGCATTTAGTATCTGCGAGTAATTCTTTTCCTGGCTGAATAGATTTTAAATTAGACCAACTTTTATGCAAATCTTTAATTGATTGGGAAGCTTTCCGCAAAATTGGGTTAGATTCATTGTCAGCTATGGTGATGCCACGCGGGGAGAAAACCATACCTATTTTGGGGTTTTCTTGGGCGAGTGCGACCATTTTTTCAATACATTCTGGTGCGAGCAAGTCGTCTTGAAAGAGAAATTTAATGTATTGACCTGTTGCTTGGGATATGCAAAAATTCCAGTTTGGTGATAAGCCGTAGTTGCGGTGCAGTATGATGCGGAAATCGACTGAGGTTTGTGATTGGAATGATTGGGCGATCGCAATTGTGCGGTCTGTGGAGCCGTCATCGGATATAATCAGTTCTATGTTAGGGTATGTTTGGGCCAAAGCACTTTTGATTGCTTCCCCAATAAATGCTTCTCCGTTGTATGTCGGAATGCAAATGCTAACCTTCGGCTGCTCGTTTGGCAGTTCTCCTTTTGCTTGACTTTGTTGCTGTGATGGCGGCAAGTTAGCCCTAATTTTGGCAGACTTCGCTTTGGCTGTTCCTGACAGAGGTATGCTTTGAAAGTTATCGGTAATCTCGGCAATATATTCGAGACGTTTTCTAATTTTATTCCCTGTAACTTGCGGGTTGAGTAAAGTCTTAATTTCCTCAGCGGCTATCGCTCCAATTTGTTGAGCTTCCCGGTGATTGTTGAAGACGTACCGCATTAAATCCGCAGCGTGTTCGACATCCGCTTGGGCCCAAACATTGCCTTTTTTGTAAGGCCCGCAATCTTGCTCAATTGGGATTAACTTATACTTGACTAAATAGCTATTTCCGACATTCATAAATTCTGTATTTGATGAATAGCCGGTGGCAATTACGGGTTTTCCGTAAAACATGGCTTCAGCCATTGTTAAGCCGAAGCCTTCGCAGCGGTGCAGCGATACGTAACAGTCGCAATTATAGAGCAAGCCGTTAAGTTTATTTTTGGACAAATACCCGTCTAGATGTTTGATATTTGAATTATTTGCTAGGGCTGAGTTTAAGGATGCTTGCGCCGCTGAAAATTTGTGGGAATTAGAAGATTTGATGACCAATAATACGCTGTTATCTTCCCCAAAAGCTTGCTTAAATGCTTGAACTGTCGCTAAACTATTTTTGCGCTCGATGCGGCTGGAAAAGTCGAAGACAAACAAGAAAATAAATTTATCTTTAGGTAAATTCAGTGCTTCTCTGTTCAGGGAAGGTGCGGGGAGAGCAATACTGGGCATGATTTTGATAACGGGAATTGGCGAGACTGCTGAAATTGCCTCGGCGCAATAGTTGCTGTAAGTCCATATTTCGTGAAAGTTATTAAATGCTGGCTGCCATTCTGGGGGAAATTCGGGAAGTTCCCAGGCCCAAAATCCGATATTGTATTTGTTTTCAAAATAGCTGGAACCTCTATCTTTGATAAAGGTTGCAACTTCATCGGCGTTGACTTGAATTAAGTTTACGGGATGGGGATTGTCTTGGCTAAAGTTTTGATAGGTGGTGTCTTGTTTGCGGTGGGGACTGCGGGTAAAATTGTTGATAATGAAGGGAATGTTGGCTGCTTCTGCGGCTCTGATGTTGGCTCGGACACCTTCTCCTATGCCAAATTCGCCGCTGATGTAGCCGGCGATGTTCATTCCTAGATTAGGGTTCATAGTTTCTAATGTATTTAGCAAATTGTTGGGTTAATTTTTTTTGGAAAAAAGCCGAATTAATTGAGTTTTTCTATCGCGCTGAATGAGGGTAGGGGTTGAGAATAAATTATAATTTTGCTCAATTTTTGCTAAGATATAGGAATGCTTGTATGATGGGTGAATAAGATTAAATGAACCGCAGAGGGCGCAGAGAACGCAGAGGAAGAGAAGAGAGGGAATAGAAAGGGTTGGCAACAGAAAATAGGGTGCTTGACAAATGTGCCGATCGCCATTGTATACTGGCATCGCAATGCTAACCTTCGGCTGGTGGTCTGTCGGCATGGGTTGCTCTGTTTTATTTTACGATCAACTAATCAGGAATTTTAGACAAAGTGATCGATCGCGTCAACCACGACTTATTGAAGCTGCTACCGCCGGATGCTAAAGTCATTGTTGAAATTGGCTGCGGTATGGGCTCGACGGGCGAACAGTACAAGCTGATCAATCCCCATTGTCAGTATATTGGCATTGAATGCGATCGAGAAAAAGCTAAAATTGCAGTCGATCGGCTAAACTGGGTGACGGTAGCCGATATTGAAGAAATTGCTCTCGAAAGTCTCGACATCGCCCCAGGAACCGTCGATTGTTTGGTTTTTGGCGACTTGCTACCCTATCTCAAAAACCCTTGGGAAGTGCTCAAGCAGTACAGTGGTTTGCTGAATCCAGAGGGGCAAATTCTCGCCAGAATCCCTAATGTTCAATACTGGCGGCGAATTGTCAATCTGTTGCGGGGACAGTGGGAAAATCCCGACAACAAGATGCAGCACTGGTTTACCCTAGAAAGTATTAAATCACTATTTGCTCAAGCCGGATTGCAGGTTTATGAATTTCAAGGGAAGGGACACAAAACCGAAAATTTTGTCCAGTTTCAGCAATTGCTGCATCCAATGGTACAGGCTTTAGAGCTAACATCGAGCAGTTTTGCTACGGAAACCGGTGCTGAATATTATATCGTGCGATCGACCAAATCGACCCTACCTGCGCGCAGACTGCTGATTCAGACTATCATTATGGCTCCTACAGGGTGCGATCGTGTGCGAGTTTTGGAACCGGACAAATTTAGCGCCACAATTCCCGGTGTCCGCACCGTATCCGGCGTGAAAACAGCAGGATTAATTCCCCCGCTGCCGGAAGAAGAAAAAGTCTTCATCTGGCAGCGGACAATCATGCAATATCCCGCGTACATTCCCCAACTCAAAGAACTCCTGCAACAAGGCTATTTAATAGTAGCTGAAATTGACGACAATCCCATCCGTCGCCGCGAATACGCCGACAATAATTACCTCAGCTATCGCGGCTGTCACTGCGTTCAAACTTCGACAGAACCGCTAGCAAAAATTTTGCGCCAATACAATTCAAATGTTGCCGTATTTCCCAATCAATTAGCTTATCTACCTCCGCCGCGAATTTATCCGGCAGAAGATACAGTCACAATTTTTTTTGGTGCACTCAACCGCGAAAAAGATTGGCAGCCGATTATGGCAGCAATCAATCGAGTTTTAGTCGCACAAAAGCACCGGATTCGAGTTAAAGTAATCCACGACAGCAAATTTTTTGAAGCCTTGAAAATACAGCAAAAAGAATTTGAACCATTTTGCAGTTACGAACGGTATCAAGAAATTATGTACAGTTGCGATATAGCTTTGCTACCGCTTGTTTCCAACCCGGTTAACGAAACAAAATCCGACTTAAAATTTATTGAATGTGCAGCGCGGGGAGTAGCGGTGCTGGCAAGTCCCACTGTGTACGAACATTCCATAGTCGAAGGTGAAACCGGATTGATTTATAGATATGAAAAAGAGTTTGAAACCAAACTAAATTCGCTGATTTCTGACACTTCTCGGCGCCGGGAAATTGCCGCGAATGCTTACGAATGGGTGCGGGACAACCGCTTACTGTGTGGGCACTACCGGCAGCGGCGAGATTGGTACTTAGAGATGCGAGACGAGTTGCCACGTTTAAATGCTGAGTTGCGCGATCGCCTGCCGGAGTTATTTGGTGACTAAGTGCGGTAAGATTTATAGGGTTATTGTGCGATCGTTCTGTTTTATTGTTTAATTTCTAATTGTTACTCCACACCAATGCGAATTCTATTCACTATTGCTCACTTTTACAATCCCAGTGGCGACGGGAAACACGCTTCCCAGCGAAATGATCCGCAACCACGACTAAATGCTTTAACCGCTTGCGTGACATCGCTGCAAGCTTTGTACGGCAAATCTCAGTCCATGATTGACATTAGCGAATGTGCAACTATCCCAGCAAATCAATCTCAACAGCACGAAATTGACATTGTTGTTTGCACTACTCAAGGTTATCATCTGTTGCCTCAACTGCCAGTGCAGCCCAGATGTTTTATGCACCACGCTACAAAATGTGAACCGCTGCTGTTGGGGTTTGAGTGTCAAGCAGTTTTGCGAGCGTGTCTTAACAAATACGATTATTTCTGTTATTTGGAAGATGATTTAGTTCTGCATGATCCGTGGTTTTTTAGTAAATTAACGTGGTTTACGCATCACGGAGGAAATGGGAATTTGCTGCAACCTAATCGCTACGAAATAGCGCCTCAAGGCGCGGTTTTTAAAGCATATATTGATGGTGATTTAGCAGCAACAGCTACTGCTAAGTTTCAAAATGTGGAGGAGCAGCGGCAGTTAAAGGGAAAAATCATGGAACAAACAGTGGCTTTTGAGCGGGCGTTGAATCCTCATTCCGGCTGCTATTTTTTAAATGCGGAACAGATGGCACACTGGGCTAAGCAGTCTCATTTTTTAGACAGGGATACTAGCTTTATCGGCCCGCTGGAAAGTG
Organism: Microcoleus sp. B4-C1; assembly: GCF_036705285.1. Classification (NCBI taxonomy): domain Bacteria; kingdom Bacillati; phylum Cyanobacteriota; class Cyanophyceae; order Oscillatoriales; family Microcoleaceae; genus Microcoleus; species Microcoleus sp. B4-C1. The sequence continues at coordinate 110,473 of NZ_JAUBUC010000008.1, forward strand.
CGGCGACTTTAGGAATTATGCGGACTTTTAGAGTTTATAAGTCAACTCCTGCTTATGCTAATTTTTTGGAGATTCAACATTTTGGCACGAGTTTTCTGAACTTGATTGGTAATAAGGTGAGGGTGCCGGAAGCAGAATGAGTTAAGATATTCAGGTAAGCTGCAATCCTTGAGAGGTGCATCTCACATCTTGCACCATTCTCAGGAACAGCCAAGATATTCTCATGAACAGGCAAGATGCCTGTTCCACAAATAATGAGTTTTCTTGTGGGGAGTAGGGGTTGGGCATCTTGCCCGCCCGTAAGTCCTACTATTTTACAGCAGTCAAAACATCGCCGATTTTAACTGTGCCGCTGTTGATAATTTTGGCTAAAACTCCTGTTTGTGCGTGGCCGAATTCCTTTTGGAGTAAACTGAGTAGGGAAATATCCCGATCGCCCGTTTGTGGATTCACTTCTATATTGACACAGCGACCGATTCGTGCTGTAACTTCTATGAGCGCCGTGCCTAATTGAAACTGTTTTCCGATCAACTCAAATTCAGACCAAGCTGCCATACCTTCTAGCACAATGTTCGGGCGAAAGCGGCCCACGTCAATGTTTTGAACAGCGATTTCTGTTAATTGGTCTAATGTGGCTTGACTGAGTAAAGAAATGTGTACGGGTTCTCGATCGGGATAACGAGTTTCGCCGCTGCTGTCGCCGACTAAGTGCAAAGGTGCAAACTGCGGGTGTCTCGCTTCTTTTGTGGGTTCAATTGCCGCCAGATATTCTGTGAAAAAAGTGCCGATGCGATCGCGCCCCGCTGCTGTGTTCGTTTCTGCAGATAACACTTCAACTCCTTGACGTTTGACTGTTAAAACGGTCGTTTCCGGTTGATAATCGCATTCTAAAGCTGCTAACAGAGGCCAATCGTTTTGGACAGCAAAATTTTTTTTGCTCATCCAAGGCACATTGTCAGCAGGCATCTTTGCAGCTTCCAGATTATCTGCAAACATTAAGGCAAAAGCTCGATCGCCCTTAATTCCATGTCCTGCTGTTAAAGCAAACTCGGACATTTCTTGCGGTGTCAGCCCTTTAATTGGATAAATAAATAACTGTTTTATTGTTGCAGATATCATAAATTTTAGGAATTTACTACACTTTTAAATCTCACTCTTATCCCCCCCTTTTTGTAGGGCGGTGCCCCCGTGCCCGCCCCTTTTGTAGGGGCGGTGCCCCCGTGCCCGCCCCTTTTTTGTAGGGGGTAAAAGCTATTTTATAAACCTTAATCAAATTGCGATCAAAACCTGATTAAGCTAGCAATTCATAGCGGCGGATATCTGGAGGCCCAACGGCCAAACCGTCTAATTTCTGCACGGCGTCTTGAATGTGAGTTGAACCGAGATGTAGTTCGAGCAAATCTGCACTTTCCCACTCTTCAACAAACGTAAAATCTGTGGGATCGGCTTGATTTTGCAGGAGTTCGTATTTGATGCAGCCTTTTTCTCGGCGAGTTGGTTCTATAATGCTCAGCAGCAGAGATTTAAGTTCTGCTACTTTGTCGGGAAAGGCAGCGAGGCGGGCAACTACTCGCAAGGTTGGTTGGGACATAGGAGAAAAAAGTCACAGATAGGACGATCGAACTTACCGATTTTTACTTGGCAAACTCAGCAAAACACGATTTTACTTAAAATAACCTAAAGAGATCGAGCGGTCAATCGATTTTAGATTTTAGATTTTAGATTTTAGATTAAAGAATTGCAGCATTGACTTGCGCGAGATAAATACGTTCGGCAAGTTTCATCGGATACAGGTTTTTTATTTCTGGGTTCTGAGTCTGCTTTCGGAATGAATCACGTGGCGGGTATCCTGGATGCTTTCGGTCAATCGCAGTAAAATCAGCCCAGGACGCGCTCAATTCTCAGAAACCAGGTTTGTTGCCAAATTATTCGTTACCAACCGCAGAGCGTCGTATAAACCGGGTTTATAGAGATATTTTGGCAAATACCGGAGGCACTCAATCTTTGGGATAAAATCGCTTGTTTTCTGTAGAATATTCCCAGGCGAGATCCTCCGGGTCTTTTTCGCGACTCCACTGAGCAAACTCCGGCTTAAGTTTCCACTTGCCGATCGTACTTGCGTGAACTTTGAACCTGCGGGATAGTTCCGTCTGGGTAAAAGAGATTTTGGGCTTTTGAGGAGTCTTGGTTTGAGCAATGGGGAATAAATTTGGTTTTTTCTCTTGTGTTTTTTCCCGATTTGTGGGAGGCTCTTGAACAGCTATTGCCGCATTAGCTGTTTCGCTTTGATTGACAGTTGGAGCTATTTGAAAATAATACAAAATTCCGCCTTGTTCCGTCACTTCAAAATCTGCGGCAAACTCAGAGGCTCGTTCGTCGAGATACTCTTGAACCTTTTCTCCGGGGAGTTTCGCATTCATCGCCAAATCCAAAGCCGTAACTCGCCCTTGATTTTCCTTGATCAACTTATAGAAAACCGAGTCTAAATGAGCGAGTTTGTGTTTTTGCTGCTGGTGGTAGAGCTTGTAAGCCCAAGCAATGCCCGCTGTGGTGGCGATCGCCCAAAACATCCTTCCCGACTCGAAACTGGCAACCGCCGTCAAGGAAATAGGCAAAAGCAGGGTAAGATATCCCCAAATGCTTCCCTTCTTTAGGTTATTGCTGTTTTTGACCATAGTTCCTAAACAGGTACGTAGTTTAGCTTAGTAGAGCGTGTCTGAATGCCGCGAAAGTTGTTCGACAGTCGATATATCGATCGGCCCGCTGACACACCCAAAAACGGATACTGTGCCGCGTTCACTCGCCTTGTGGACAATCCCTAATTTTAGACCAAAGTTCCAGCTCCTTTGATTCAATGTCGCAAGTAAATCGAAAATCGAAAATCGAAAATCGAAAATCGAGTGACGCACTCTACGACAAAATCCCAGAATCTACTTTTTTTGCAACCGAGGGTTCATGTACTTTTTTCGCAAACAGATTGCCATCCTGCTGATAGTTGTTGCTTGCTGTACGCTGACGATTAGTTGCAGCGAGAGTCGAACTGTCCAGTGTACTAAATTTACTGAAATTGTCAACAAAGGCAACGCTCTCATTGATGTTGATAAAGACAGCAACGATGCTGCAACTACCGACAATTTAGCTAAAAATTTGAACCTGATAGCGAATGAACTTCAAGCTCTGCGAATAACAGATCCAACCCTCAAAGAAATTCAGGAGCCATCGGTTAAATCCTTCCAGGAAATTAGTCAAGCACTCGGCGACATAAGCAAAAGCCTTCAGGCTGGAAATCTCGCTTCTACAAGTATAGAAGGTCGAGAGCAAATCCAAACAGCTCAAGCAGATATTATTAGAGCCGGCCAACAGGCGAATCAAGCAGCCGCAAATCAAGACGCTTTGACTAGCAAACTGATTAATTATTGTAAGGGCGATCGCTAAAGGCTAAGAGTTTTGAATTTTGAGATGGCCACGCGAACCCCAACAACCCACGGGGGGTGAAGGAATTTGAGGAATGCGTCGCCTTCACCTACTATCTACCGCTTTGCAATTACCCAATTTAGTGATGAATTTCTAGATTCAAAATATAGCGACCGAGTTGCACTTTCTCCGACCACAACTCGTATTCTAACTGCAAGTGATCCGGTTCCGGCTTTCCTGTCAGCGTCAAGTTGCGAGTGAAGTTGCGGAGTCGCAACTGTTCGGGAGTCGCCAGCGATTCGCCCTGAAGCCAATAACGGCTCAGGCCGTACATTCCTCGTTCCCAGCAGTGGCGGTAACTGTATTTGCCGTTTCCTTGCATGGTCATAATGACTCGATAGGGCGAAACTTCTAGCCAGAGCAACCGGGGTTTTGTAGTTGGGGGTAAGATTGTAACTTGCTCGGCAGATTCGTTGGAACCGTCGGAAAATTCGCGATCGATTATTGCTGGTTCATGCAACAACAAGTGAAAGCGCTCGCGGTCTTTTTGATAAAGCGTAGCAGCGGTTTCAACGACTGACCACAAAGGTAAATCTGTGGAGACGAGCGATAAACTTACAGGCTTGCGGTGATGGGTCAGCATAAATAAAAGTTTAGGAGTTGTGGTGGATCGGGCAGTTTGAGATTTGAGATTTTAGACTTTAGATTTTAGATTGGCTGGGTTCCAAATTCCGGAGCTTTTGCTTAACAAAATGAAAAATCTACAACTCGCAATCGAAAATCTAAAATTGTTTAGTCACAATTCAATCATCTGGTCGATAACTCAGAGCTGGAGATGAAATCTAAGCAGATACACGGATAATATTTGTGAAATTAATGTAAAATCCGTGCCGTTGCGTCCGCACTCCTGTGTCATCAAGAACTGACAGCGGAGTCTCCGGGCGAGTTTAATCAGCTTTTAAGTTAACCGGACACATTGGGAAAAAACCCGCAGGCCGTACAAAAGACGACTGACTTAGGACTGGGAAAAAGGTAGGATAGCTAACGCCATCCAATCCTAGTTTATCTCAATGCAAGCTGACATTATAACTACTACGCTTCTTGACAAAAGCCAAACTTTAAGCATTCAAAAACCGGCATCGGGCTTGTCGCTGGTCGGGAGGATTCGAGTTCCCGGCGATAAGTCGATTTCTCACCGAGCTTTGATGTTGGGTGCGATCGCCCAAGGTGAAACTACTATTGAGGGACTGCTCCTAGGAGAAGACCCCCGCAGCACGGCTAAATGTTTCTCGCTCTTGGGAGCCAAAGTTTCTGAACTCAACGCGGAACGGGTGACAGTCACGGGCGTCGGAATTGGCGAGTTAGAGGAGCCTGTGGAAGTCTTGGATGCGGGTAATTCCGGCACGACGATGCGGCTGATGTTGGGAATTTTAGCCTCTCATCCGGGGCGTTTTTATGCGGTAACGGGTGACAGTTCTCTGCGATCGCGCCCCATGTCGCGCGTCATTAAACCGCTACAACAAATGGGAGCGCAAATTTGGGGCCGAAAAAGTAATTCTTTAGCTCCTTTAGGGATACTAGGACAGCAGTTAAAACCGATTCACTACCATTCTCCGATCGCCTCGGCTCAAGTTAAATCTTGCATTTTGCTCGCCGGTTTGATGGCAAGCGGAGAAACTACAGTCACAGAACCCGCTCTGTCGCGGGATCACAGCGAGCGGATGCTGCGAGCGTTTGGAGCCCAATTGAGCGTCGATCCAGAAACTTGTAGCGTGACAGTCACTGGGCCGACACAACTGCGAGGGCAGAATGTGATTGTACCGGGGGATATTAGTTCGGCGGCATTTTGGCTAGTAGCTGGGGCGATCGTCCCGGGTTCCGAGCTCGTAGTCGAAAATGTCGGCGTCAACCCAACTCGTACAGGCATTTTGGAAGCTTTGGAAATGATGGGGGCCGATATTGAACTGCAAAATCAGCGAGAGGCGGCTGGGGAACCGGTAGCGGATATTTTGGTTCGTAGTTCCGGCCAATTGCGGGGATGCACCATTGCTGGCGACTTAATTCCCCGACTGATTGACGAAATCCCGATTTTGGCAGTAGCGGCCGTCTTTGCATCGGGTACTACAATAATTCGAGATGCGGCCGAGTTGCGGGTCAAAGAGAGCGATCGACTGGCCGTGACTGCTGCCGAACTCAACCGCATGGGAGCCCAAATTTCCGAGTTACCCGACGGTTTAGAAATTACCGGGGGAACTCCTTTGACCGGCGCGGATGTTGACAGCTACACTGACCACCGAATAGCGATGAGTTTGGCGATCGCAGCCCTCAACGCCACAGGTATTACTAACATTCACCGGGCAGAAGCTGCTGCCATTTCCTACCCAGACTTTACCGCCACTTTGCAACAAGTTTGCCATCCAAATTGAGAGCGGGATAGTGGGATAGTGGGAGAGGGGGAGAGGGAGGAGTCCGAGATTTGGAGAGGGGAGAGCGGGAAAAATCCTCATTCTTCCTTCTTCCTTCTTCCTTCTATCCTTTACATCCGTTACATCCGTCGAGCGAATCCGTTGCCGAACTTCCCTCTTCCCTCTTCCTTCTTCCTTCTTCCTTCGTTTAAGAATCTTTACCTACAACTTGTTCTTTTAAAGAATCAATTTCCGTTAACAACTCTTGGCGATTAGAAGCCTTGAGCAGATACCGGTAAACAAACCAACCCGTATATCCCATGCCAATCAACTCAAAAACAGGAGCTACCAAAGGGACATCATTAAGAGCACCTAAAACTCCCAGCATTACCTTAATACTAATACCGCCTGCCAGAATTAAACCAACAGTTATGAGGGGCTTTTGGTAGTCAGCAAAAAAATTGGAGAGATAGGCTGGAAGTTCCGACAAAATTGTAATAACTTGGTCTTTAATATCTTGGAACTGGCTGGCCGTTGTTTCTGTGGTGGTCACTGTAGCCATGACCCCCGGTTTGTCCTCAACCAGATCTACTGTCACGACTTCAGTGATGGTTTGTGTCTCGTCCGAAAAGTTAGCTTGTGTCATTGAATACTTCCTCCGTTGTCAGGTAAAATTGCAGGCTGTGAATTGCTGCCAGTATAATTGTCCGGCAATTAGCACAGCATCCGCGCTGCAGGGACTAATTGATGAGACTAAGGCAGAGTTTCACAAATTGCAAGCAAAAATAACGATATGACTTGATTTTAAACAATTGCCTTCGCTGCCAAATCGGTCTTTTGACTCATTTTTTCACTTGAGCGAGGTCGATTTGATTCGGGCAAGGGCGTCCTTGTTCAAAGTCGGTGATATTGCCGATCGTGGTTTCGGCGATATTTTTCAAAGCTTCCTCGGTGAAAAAAGCTTGGTGTCCGGTAATCAGGACGTTAGGAAAAGTCAGCAAGCGCTGAAAAACGTCGTCTTGAATGACCTGATTTGACAAATCCTCAAAAAACAGATCCGTCTCTTGTTCGTACACATCTAAGCCGAGGTAGCCAATTTTACCCGACTTGAGCCCTTTGGTAACAGCTTTAGTGTCAATCAACTGACCGCGGCTGGTATTGATCAGCATCATCCCTGGTTTCATTTGCTCGATCGCCTCTGCACCGATTAAATGGTAAGTTTCCGGTATCAGGGGACAGTGGAGGCTGACAATATCAGAGGCGGCGAACAGTTCCGGGAGTGCGACGTATTCCATGCCTAGGGCGAGGCAATCTGGGTTTTGGTAAACATCGTATCCCAACAGGCGACACCCGAATCCGTGCAAAATTTGGGCAGTAATTGCGCCAATTCTGCCTGTTCCGACGATTCCCACCGTTTTGCCATGAAGGTCAAAACCCAACAAGCCATCTAGGGCGAAATTGCCTTCGCGGACGCGGTTGTAGGCCCGGTGGATTTTGCGGTTGAGGGACAAAATCAGAGCGACTGCGTGTTCCGCGACGGCGTAGGGAGAATAAGCCGGAACTCGGAGGAGAGTTAGATTTAAATCCTTCGCTGCTGCTAAATCGACGTGATTAAATCCGGCGGATCTCAGGGCCAGCAAGCGGACGCCTTTTTCGGCAATGCTAAGCAGCGTTTTCGCGTCCAAGGAGTCGTTCACGAACGCGCAAACGGCCGGAAATCCAGCAGCCAAAACGCTGGTTTCCAGGTTCAGACGCGGTTCAAAAAAAACTAAATCGTGTTTGCCGCCGACATTCGCTGCTTCCAGAAATGTGCGATCGTAGGATTTGGTGCTGAATACGGCTACCTTCATGATTTTTGCCTGCAAACCCAGTAATAGTTGGAAATTTTTTCCAGATCAACTCTAAATTTTACTAGAATACCGTTGCCCCAAACAACCCACTTTCCATGAGAAATATTGAATTTCGTAACAAGAGCCTCTCTGAAGAACACAATTTTTTAGCTTTAGGGCAACTCCTGCTTAATTTTTTGAATCTAATTGCTTAGACTGTAGTAAAGCGCGATCGTTAATTGCTAAATTTTTAGGACCAACTCAAATGCGTAAAAAAATCAAAACTATAATTTATGAAATTTTAGAAACCTCAGAAGCAAGCAATTTATACAGTTTAGCCGATGATGTTTTCATAACTTGTTTAATTCTGATCAACGTCGCAGCTTTTATTGCTTCTACTTCCCCCACATTGTCGCCAGAACACACATCGCTTTTGGTAAACATCGAAATTGTTTCCTCCTTAGTATTTACAATAGAATATATTTTAAGGCTGTGGGTGTCTACAGTCGATCGCAAATACAGCCACCCGCTTTGGGGAAGATTGAGATATGCTCTTACACCGCTAAGTTTGATAGATTTAATTTCGATCTTACCTTTTTACTTCTTGCTGTTATTTCCTAGTTTAAACTTCGTTAACTTAATTCGTGTTCTGCGCTTGTTGCGATTGCTGAAAATGAGCCGTTATTCAGAGTCAGTCAGAACTCTTGGAACAGTATTGTACGCTAAAAAAGAGGAGTTGATTGCCACTGCATTTGCAGTTTTTATTCTGTTAATATTTGCCTCTAGCATCATGTATTTTGTTGAATCCGAGGCACATCCCGAAGCTTTTGGCAGCATCCCCGATGCAATGTGGTGGGGAGTTGTGACATTAACTACTGTTGGTTACGGCGATATTTATCCAATCACTCCTTTAGGGAAATTGTTAGGAGCCATGTTAGCATTTTTGGGAATCGGAATTTTTGCATTACCTGCGGGGATAATTGCTGGGGGTTTTTCCGAGGAACTACAAAAGAGAAAGCAGGAAAAAAAGGCTGAAAATTTAGAGGAATTTGCGAATTGTCAATCGGTCAAAATGGTGGCCGAAATCGATGCTAGTTTTCAAGAAAAGCAAAGGGCGATCGCACTTCACATCGAAAGTTCATCAGACTTGATGAAAATGTGTGTTCAAACGGCGAAACAGAAGTTAGGAAGTGATTTTCAAAATGAACAAATTATTTGCGATTTAGCTATTCACCTGTACAATGAAGCCGTCCGCAAATTCGACCTGTAATTACAGATATACATTGCCTGTTATTGCTACCCCATCGTTACCATCGCTTGTAATTAGTAATGATTGCTTTATGTTATGAGTAATAGTCAATAGTTAATTACCAATCTGGTGGCAAATTGTAATATTCGAGAGTTGATTTGTCTGCCAGCAAATCTTGGGTTTTTCTGTCAATTTTTATCTCACCATCCGCCAAAACTAAAGCCCTTTGAGTCGTTTTTCCGATCCAATTCAAATTGTGAGAAGCGATCAAAATTACCTCGATCGGCAATTGGGACAAAACCTTAGCCAAGTGACGCCGCCACGAGGGATCTAGTCCGTTGGTCGGCTCGTCTAAGATTAAAATTGCCGGCTCTAATGCTAAAATTGCTGCCAAGGCTGCTAATCTTCTTTGACCTCCCGAAAGTTCGTGGGCCGAACGGTTGGCAAATTCTACTAAACCAAATTCGTCTAATAGGGCTAAAGCTCGATCGCGCGCAACTCCCGGCGGCACTCCGTAATTGCGCGGCCCGAACATGACATCCTCTAAAATAGTGGGCATAAATAGCTGGTCGTTAGCATCTTGAAAGCAAAATCCAATCTGCCTGCGCGCCTGGGATAACGTCGCCTCTTCCAACTTTTTTCCCTGCACTCTAATCTCGCCCGCTTGAGGGATTTTTAATCCGATCAAGTTTTCGAGCAAAGTGCTTTTACCAGCACCTGTCAGGCCGAGTAGAGCAACTCTTTCTCCTGGTTGCAAACTAAAAGAAATTCCCCGCAATATTGGCTTTTGATCGGGATAGCCAAATACTAAGTTTTCTACTTCGATTGTTGGCACAGATTTTAGTCTACTCAAGTTTTATTTGCCTCGATTTTAGGATTAAGAGTATTTAACCGCAGAGAGCACAGAGGGCGCAGAGAGGGGAAGGGAGAAGGCAAAAGGTAGAGGCATGAATTAATCAATTACCAATTACCAATTGCCCCTTCTAAATTACCACTTACCATAAGAAGCTATTGTTAATCCGGCTGCCATTACAATTGCTACTGTCAGCCAGAGTCGCTCTTTTGGTGTTGATTTTGATTCGGCAGGTAAAGCTCCTTGATACCCGCGAATTAGCATTGCTGCGTGTACTCTTTCTGCCCGATCGAGACTTCGCAAATAAAGCGCTCCGATCATGGAAGCACTGGCGTAGCGCAGCCATCCTCCGGTACCCGACAAGCCCCGGAGTTGGGCTGATATTTTCATGCGGTTGACTTCGGACAGCAGGATTTCTAAGTATTGTCCTGTTAAAAGTACAATTTCTTGCAAACCTGCTGGTAGGGGTAATCCTTTGAGGGCGATTCCGAAACTGTGGGGTGGCAAAGTTAGCAGAAAACTGTTCATAATTAGCAGGCAAATTAGGGAACGCAGCAACAAAAAACTGGCGCGTTCCCAACCTTGGGGCAGCACTAATAAGGACAGAAAAATCAATTCTGCTCCCAACAGTTGCGCTAGGGTTCGCACCGGAGCCCTGAGCCAAAACGACCAAAAAAGTGCGATCGCCCCATAAATTCCCAGCCACAGCCAAGCGCCTGTCTTCAGAAAACCCATGCCAATCACAATTGTGAGAGACACTCGCAATCGAAAAGGTATGGAGAGTTTAGACATCTTTAGGTTTTACCACCAACTGAGCAATCCCAAAAGCCGCGCCGAAGCTGAAGGCAGACCCTAAAAGTCCAGCAATGCTAGTACCAATAGGCTGTTCTTCTAATCCTTTAACTGTGTAATCTGCTAAAGGAGTGGGATTTTCGATCGCCACAGCTTCTTTATCTTTAAAGCCGTATTTTTCGGCTACCGCTTCTAACCCGTCAGGCCAACTTGAAGCAAATAGTGAAAGCACCCCGGAAATTAATAAAACTCCGATTACTGGCACTATCCATTTCTGCAATTGTGGCTGTTCTCCCGGCAGTAAATCCGGCCGCACTTTGACGAGATAAGTTAACACGCCGCCTGTAATTATCCCTTCGCCAATCCCAATTAAAATATGTACCCCTACCATTGCTGGCAATGCGATATTGAGTCCTACAGTACCAGAAATTGCCAATTGGATCGCCACACTAATCGAAGCAGCCACGACGCTGAGGCCAGCGGCAATACCCGCAGCTAGGGGCAAACGATTTCTAGAACCTCCCAAAAGTTGCTGCAATGGCTGCAACAGCCACCAGCCCACCCAAATGCCAACTAGCCCCATGTTAAAAATATTAGCTCCCAAGGCGGTGATGCCCCCGTCGGCAAACAAGACGCTTTGAATTATAAAAACTGTGCTCATCGCTAAAGTTGCCGCCCAAGGGCTCCCCAAAACGACGGATGCGAGCGCCCCTCCCAACAAGTGGCCGCTGGTGCCGCCGGCTACGGGAAAGTTGATCATCTGGGCTGCAAACACGAAAGCTGTGGTTAAGCCCATGATTGGGGCTTGTCGGAGTCCCAGACTGGCGCGGGTTCGATTTAGGGCAACTGCGATTGCTGCTGCGCTTGCTATGCCGGTGGCAATGGCTACTGGCGGTGAAAGAAAACCATCAGGTATGTGCATTGATGTATCCAAACGAGAGAAGTTCCAGCCCTTTAGTCAACTATTTTTTACAAAAATTTACTATCCCCTGTGGGGGTATTTCTGCGATCGAGCGATCGGGGGAGTTGCGGCGGGCGATCGCTTATGGGATATAGATTAGCGCCTCATGGGCAGAATTTCGAGGATGAGAAATTTTACATTAAATAATCCTGAAGAATTATTCGGATAACCGACCACCCGCACATTCAAGCTTTTTGATAAGAATTATCAATGTTTGTTTACAGATTCAACTGCCAAATGTATTTACCATCAAGCTCAAGCAAGAATTTAAAAAAAATATCAAGAAAAAACTGAAAATCCCTAATTGGTTTTATTCCCACTCTTGAGAAGAGCTTACATTAAATTTTTGACAATCAAGCATCCAGGATACAAGCCCCGGATTCATTCCGAAAGCAGAATCAGGACCCAGAAATAAAAAACCTGTATCCGATGAAACTTGCCGAACGTATTTATCTCGCGCAAGTCAATGCTTTAATCTAAAATCTAAAATCTAAAATCTAAAATCGATTGACTTTTCCCATCGCAATGTGGCGCGTTAGGGAACATCTCATATTTGTAAAAACACTTCTTCTGGCTCCTTCCTTCTTCCTCTTCCCTCCTGCCTCCTGCCTCCTGCCTCCCATTGGTAACAAGTTAGAACGGAGTAGATTTTGTCAATACCCCTTTATGTAGAAATATAATTGAATAATAATGATAA
>NZ_JAUBUC010000157.1:0-6464 GCF_036705285.1 Microcoleus sp. B4-C1
ATGTGTCCTATTTTATAACACTTTTTTTACTCTGCTTACTTTTTTTCTCTGCTACCCCTACTTATTGAGCGGATACGCAAAATGGATAAGCTATAATGTTTGTAAAATCCATCATTTTCTCTATTTATTAGAAGTTGTCACGTAGAATATATAATGTAGAACTCAAAACATTTAATAGGGGGAGATAAAAACATTAAATAATTGTTGGGAAGGAGTGTGAGTATCGGGGTGGGGATATGGGCTACAGTTGCATTCATTTTTTTAAGTGGTATAAATGGCAATTTAGAATAAAACTTCTTTTCCGTTGACAGTCTAGTTGGTGCGTGATATAATTTTACTTATTAAACATATTATTTGTAAAGCTTGCTTACCCTCCCCCAATCTGACGATCGATGTATCTGTACGTGGAATTGAATGACTGCCCGGAAAATAAAAGGTAAAATTCAAGTTATTTTAATATTTTTTTGATTAACAAATATTATGAAAGCAGTTTTTAACTTAGCTTTGCCTCCTATCTGCTTTAAAGTTCTGTTAGTAGAAGACAACCCTCATGAAGCTGAGCTGATTGAAGATTTGCTGTCAGAAATAGGCGGCGCGCAGCGTATAGTGCTGACGAAAGTAGAGCGCCTCAGCGAAGCGCAGCAGCGATTGAATCAAGAAACTTTTGACATAATTTTATTAGACCTTTCATTGCCAGATAGTCGGGGAATCGAGACGGTTGCTCGGGTACAAGAGTACGGGGTAAATGTGCCGATCGTAGTTCTGACCGCCCAAAACGACGAAGAACTTGCCCTGCGGTTGATTTCTGTCGGCGTACAGGATTATTTGGTAAAAAGAAAAATCGACAGCGAACTGTTAATTCGATCGCTCCGCTACGCCATAGAACGCCAAAACAGTCAAGATGCTTTGCGAAAAAGTGAAGAAAAATATCGCTCGGTGGTGGAAAATTCCCTGATCGGCATTGCAATCATCGCTCCAATTATTGACAGCGAAATTCCTCTAAATTGCCACTGGATAGAAGTTAACGATGCCCTGTGCAATTTGCTGGGCTATGAGCGCTACGAACTCGTGCAAAATAATTGGCTAGAGTTGACTCATCCAGAAGATTTGGAGGCTAATTGTGAAAATTTTTCTCAGATGTTAGCAGGTAGGAGCGACGGTTACATCTTAGACAAAAGGTTGCTCAGAAAAAATGGCGAAATAGTTCACACGCGAGTTTCCCTGCGCTGCATCCGCCGCCTGGACAGGTCTATCGACCGGATAATAGAAGTAGTGTTGGACGTGAGCGATCGCTACCGCTACGAAGCCAAACTGAGAGCATCAGAAGAATTTTTAAACCACACCATAAATGCTACGCCAGACCCAATTTTTGTCAAAGACGAGCAACACCGCTGGATGATATTAAATGATGCTTTTTGTCAGTTGGTCGGCAAATCGCGGCAAGAACTGCTCGGCAAATCAGATTATGACTTTTTCCCCCAATCAGAAGCTGCTGTTTTTTGGACAAAAGATGAAGAAGTATTGACACCTGGTATCTGCTTGGAAACCGAAGAAAGCTTCACAGACTCTGCCGGAAAAGAACACATAATTTCTACCAAAAAAAGCGTCTTCAAAATAGCAGACGGCAGTAAAGTAATAGTGGGTACAATTAGAGATTTTACCGAATACAGAAAGCAACAAAAAGCCCTGGAACAAAGCGAAGCTCGCTTTCAAAAATTGGTAGCTAACCTGCCGGGAACAATTTATCAATTACGAATGTCAGCAACTGGAAAAATGTCTTTCCCTTACATCTCTTCAGGCAGCCGACAACTCTACGAATTAGAGGCAGAAGCAATAGAGCAAAATGCGGAACTGATTTCCAATGGAATTCACCCAGACGACCTCTTAGATTTAAAAGCATCAATGGCAATTTCAGCCACTACGCTGCAACCTTGGCAGCAGCAGTGGCGACAGACTTTGCCATCTGGAAAAGTTAAGTGGCTGCAAGGAGCGGCGAGACCAGAAAGGCTCACTAATGAGAGCAAATCTGGTAGCGAAGGCGATATTCTCTGGGATGGTTTAGTGATGGATATCACTGAATTAAAGCAGGCACAAACAGAGCGCGATCGTTTTTTTACCATCTCCTTAGACTTGCTTTGTATTGTAGGTTTTGACGGTCATTTTAAACGTTTAAACCCAGCTTGGTCAACAGCTTTAGGCTACAGTATTAGTGAATTGTTTGCCAAGCCAATGATCGAATTTGTTCATCCAGACGATCGAAAAGCCACCGCAGCCGAAGGAGCAAAACTAATCGCCGGTACGTCCAGTATCTCCTTTGAAAACCGCTACATCTGCAAAGACGGTTCTTACAAATACTTCCTGTGGACGGCATCGCCATTTAGCGAAGAAGGTTTAATCTACTCAGTCGGTCACGACATTACCTCTCGTAAACAAGCAGAGTCCCAACTCCAGCGACAAGCAGTAGCAATGGCCGCTGCTTATGACGGCATCGCTATTTTTAATAATAATAAAGAATGTATTTATTCCAACGACGCTTATCTCAAAATGTACGGCTTGGCTAGCCCTAGCGAAATGTATGGCAAGAAATGGAAAATGCTCTACAGCAAAGCAGAAAATATATTTTTTGAATTACAAATAATGCCGATGCTTCTGCAAAAAGGGTACTGCAATATAGAAGCGACCGGTCAGCGCCGTGACGGTACTAAGTTTCCTCAAGAATTGTCGCTGACAATGCTTGTCGGTGGCGAAATTATTTCTATAGTCCGCGATATAACTAATAGAAAACAGGTAGAATCCGCCCTACGATCGAGCCAGCGCCGCTACCAAACTTTAGCAGAAGCATCGCCAGTTTGCATATTTCACACTGACACATTTGGAAATTGTCTTTATGTGAATCAACGGTGGAGCGAAATTACGGGATTAAACGCAGAATTAGCAGCAGAAATTGGCTGGATGAATGCCATACATCCCGATGATGTGGATCGGGTAAAAAATGAATGGCATAGCTCAATTATTGATACAATTCCTTTTAAATCAGAATACCGATTTCAGCGTCCAGACGGTCGGGTAATTTGGGTGATCGGTCAGGCAATTGCAGAAATCGGAGACAAGCAGGAAATTAAAGGCTATATCGGCACTATTACTGATATTAGCGATCGCAAACAAGCAGAATTAGATTTGCTGCGAGTTACTCAAGCGGTGGAAAGCACCAGCGATGCGATCGGCATTGCTGACTTAACAGGGCGATCGCTCTACCACAATCAAGCCTTTGTTCAACAGTACGGCTACACAGCAGAAGAACTAAACACAGCAGGCGGATTAACAGCAATTTACCCCCAAACTAAAGTGCTGCTAGAAATGTTTAAAGCGCTCCGTAAAGGCAAATCTTGGCAAGGCGAACTCAAAATAAACACTAAAAACAACGAACTGGTAACAACTTTATTTCGCGCCGACGGTATTAAAGATGAAACTGGTCATTTAATCGGGTTAGTGGGAGTAATTACCGACATCACCGAACGCAAACAAGCGGAGATGGCACTGCAGCAGCAATTAAGGCGAGAACGGCTAGTAGTTGCTATGCTCGATCGCATTCGCTCTTCCCTAAATTTAGAAGAAGTCCTGACAACTGCTGTCGAACAAGTGCGGCAGTTTTTGCAAACAGACCGCACAGTTATTTACCGTTTTAATTCCGACTGGAGCGGCTTTGTCGTTGTGGAATCCGTGGCAAAAGATAGAATCTCCCTGCTAAATTTTAACAATATTGATGGCTGTTTCAAAGAAAAATTTGTTGAAGTTTATCAGAAAGGCGGTATTAGATCTATGGAAGATATTTACCGGGAAAATTTGACGGAATGCCACATGAAATTTCTCGAAAAAATTGAAGTAAAAGCTAACTTAATAGTACCGATTTTAAAAGCACGAGAAAGCATTCCCCAGACCCAACCGACTGCAGAAAATCAGCTCTGGGGACTGCTGATCGCCCAGGATTGCAGTGGCCCCCGTCCCTGGGATTCCTCAGAAATAGAATCTCTCCGGCAATTGTGCGTGCAATTGGCGATCGCGATCCAGCAATCGACGCTATTTCAACAAGCACAAACCGAAATTGCCGATCGCAAACTTGCAGAATCTGCCCTCCAACAAGCTGCATTAGCCGCAGAAAGCGCCAACCGCGCCAAAAGCGAATTTCTCGCCAACATGAGCCACGAACTACGCACGCCTTTAAACGGCGTTTTAGGTTACGCTCAAATCCTCAAAACCGACAAAGACTTAAACTCAGATCACCAAGAAAGTCTCAGCAATATTCAACAGTGCGGTCAACACCTGCTGATGCTAATCGACGATGTTTTAGACCTTTCCAAAATCGAAGCTAGAAAAATGGAACTCTACCCAGAAGAGTTAAATTTTCTAAATTTTACGAAAAATATTGCTGATCTGTTTCAGATGCGAGCCTCTCAAAAGGACATTTTATTCCATTACGAACAAGTCTCTCCCCTGCCTAGCTGCGTTCGTGTCGATCCAAAAAGATTGCGCCAAATTCTCATAAATTTACTCAGCAATGCCGTTAAATTTACTAACAGTGGCGGTGTGACTTTCAAAGTCGGCTATGTCGGCACAGGGGCCTGGAGTCGAGGGCAAGCAGAAAGTTATGAGTTCTCGACTTTGAGTTCGGAACTGAAAGAAAATTATATGCGCTTCGCCCACAATCCGATCGCAGCCCAACACGCTTTAAAAATCCGCTTTCAAGTCGAAGATACCGGCACTGGAATAGAGCGAAGCAAGTTAGAAGAAATATTTTTGCCTTTCCACCAAGTAGGAGGCAATACGTTTGTTGAAGGTACAGGTCTCGGACTCTCAATTAGCCAGAAATTAGCGAAACTAATGGGTGCCGAAATTCGCGTCCACAGCACTTTGGGAAAAGGCAGCACTTTTTGGGTAGATTTAGAATTGCCAGCAGCTAAACGGTACTTGGAGGTGTCTCCTTTGCAGGAAAAACGCTGGCTTGTAGGTTTTATCGGCAACAAACGGAAAGTGTTAATCGTGGATGACAATCAACAGAATCGCGATTTGTTGTGCAGGCTGCTTCGACGTTTAGGATTTGAGGTGGCAGAGGCCCAAAACGGCCAAGAATGTCTCTACAAAACAGTTGAATTTCAACCGGATGTCATTTTAATGGACTTGCGGATGCCTGTAATGGATGGCTTAGAAACTGCACGAAAACTGCGGCAGTTGCCGGAATTAAAAGATGTTGTGTTAATCGCTATGTCAGCGAGCGTTTTCGAGGCTACGCAGCAAGATAGCATCCTCGCAGGGTACGATGCTTTTGTTCCCAAACCGATCGAAGCAAATCACTTTTTGGAACAGTTGCGCGTGCGTTTGGGACTAGAATGGATTTATGGGGAATCTTCGGAAAACAAAAAGCGCAAACCTCCCAGTTTGTCACCAGCCTCTGATTTTCCTGCTTATTCTTCTCTGTTACCTGCGGCTTGTGAGTCGGTAGTAAAACTTTTGAAACTCGCAGCTATGGGCGACATTGAAGAAATTTTTGATGAGAGTGCTAAGCTGGAGAGTTTAGAACCTAATTTAATGCCGTTTGTCTCGAAGCTGCGCCTACTTGCTAAAGGATTTCAGCTCAAACAAATTCGGAATACTTTAAAGCAATATATCGATGGTCAGTAGTCAGTGGTCAGTGGTCAGTGGTCAGTAGTCAGTAGTCAGTAGTGATATCATGTCCGGTCGCTCGATCGGACATGATATCACTCTAATAGCCAACCAAATAATTCTCCTACTGTCAGTTGCAATTCCCTGGCAAAAGATGGCATGGGCAATAACTGTTCCGGTTCGTCAAACACCTCCGTTGATTGAGTCGGCCGATATACAAAAACCGATCGCTCCTCTGGATCGATTAACCAACCCATTTGAGTTCCGTGTTTGAGACAATGTAAAATATTTTTAGTAACTTTAGTTTGGCTTGGGTCGGGGGAGAGGATTTCAATTGTCCAATCCGGGGCGATCGCAAACACATTTGCCACACCACCATTTTCTTTACGGGGAATGCGCTCCCAAATGAATACAGTCACGTCGGGAACGATCGCTCGACCGCCAAAAATGCACCGTAGTTCTGGAAATGCTCGCGCCACCTTTTGAGGTTTGAGAGTAGCATTAGCAGCACTTATCAACTCGCCTTGAATGACACTATGTTCTCCTTGAGCCATCGGTTTTTGAATGATTGCACCGTCAATGTACTCGCTGGCTGGTTTGGTTTCTGGCAAATTCAGAAACTCTTGGAGTGTCAAAGATTTTGGCAGGGTTGGTACCATCCAATTTTAGCTATAAAATAGAGTTTCATCTGCTATTTTACCCAAAAGTCCCGGACTCGTGCGGGTCTACTTAGCAATGAGAATTAAATAACTTACAATTTATTGTTCTTGTGGGATGGGCGTCCCGCCCGTCCTTTCTGGACGGGC
>NZ_JAUBUC010000244.1:0-1031 GCF_036705285.1 Microcoleus sp. B4-C1
CAATAAATAGGGGGAGCAGTTATTCTAGTTGCCAAGACAAGCCCAAGGGATGAAGAGAAGATTTTTCGCGAATAATAAGACATCTCCAAAATAGTAACATTATGTGGTAAAAGAACATAAGAGACCTTTTTTTACACAGAAAGATGAGCGACATCCTGAATCATATTGAAGAAAATCCTAAAGAAACACAGCGATTAATTGGTCTGGCCTATGAAGAGTTACAACAATTGCTCCAAAATGCCGAAGGATTACATCATGAAAAACAAGCTTTACTAGAAGCAAAGAAAGTGAGAATTATTGCTGGTGGAGGAGGTCGAAAAGCCAAACTATCTCTGACCGAACAAATAATTTTAACCTTGGTCTATCTGAGGCATATGACAACATTTCAACTTCTCGGCATCCAGTTTGGAGTAAGTGAGTCTACAGCTAATGATACATTTAACTATTGGTTGCCGCACCTGCGACAATTGCTACCATCTAGCTTGCTGGAACAAGTAAAAAAAACGCTGCTGACCATGCAATAGTTAAGGAAATACTCACAGAATATGAATTAATAGTAGATACCTACGAACAAGTCAGAGAGAGACCTGGAGATAAGGAGGAACAAGAAAAATACTTTTCAGGCAAGAAGAGTAATCATACATTCAAAAGTCAAATAATTATCATGCCAGATGGTAGAGATATAGTTGATGTTGTGGCAGGGGAACCTGGACCTAAAAGCGATATAACCTTATTCCGGGAATATCGCTCCGAGTTTGACCCTCAACAAAGATTTAAGGGAGATAAAGCTTACGTTGGAGAAGATTTAATAACAACTCCCATTAAAAAACCCAGAAACCGAGAATTAACCACTGAACAAAAAGAACAAAACAAAGCGTTTTCGGCTCGCCGAATTTTTGTGGAACATCGAATTAGAACGGTCAAGATATTTCGAGTTGCCCAAGAAAGATTTAGGTAAGGATTCAGGTAAAAATAGTTCCGCAGAGAGCCGAACAATATGGTAATGTAGTCAGATGAGCGAAAAGTCAGAG
>NZ_JAUBUC010000009.1:0-117697 GCF_036705285.1 Microcoleus sp. B4-C1
CCGTCCTTTTTGGACGGGCGGGACGCCCATCCCACAATAACAATTAAAATTGTAAGTTATTTAATTCGCGATCCTAAGAGCGGGTTTAATGTTTCAACAAAAACGACCAGCTTTAGCTAAAGCTGGTCTGCACAAATAGTTAAATCCGTTGTGTTCCCACAGTGTTTTTCTCACAGTGAGGAAACCCAAGTTGCACGTTTCTTTGCAAATGGTTCTCAAACAAATATCATCTCTCTTAAGTGGTATTTAAACAACAAAATTTAATTTTTTGTAATAAAACTTTACATTACAGTGGAATATTAATTGTTAGGGGCATCGCACTTTTTCTTACTTTGTATAAAGTAAGAAGGCTTCAAAAACCCGGTTTTCGTGTAGGTTTCTGGCTACCAAACCTGTTATTTTGCCTAAAAACGCTGCTCAACCCTATTGCTCACTCACTTTGTATAAATCATGCCGGAGCTTGCTGCGGTCTTCCCCAGACAATCCGCTCCTGCTTGTATACAACCATACCAGGTTTAGCACCTTTCGGCTTGTATACATATTTCGGTTCTGTATAAACTACGGGGACTTGTTCGCTGTGGCGCGCGCGACTGTAGTAAGCAGTCATGTCAGCGGCAAATTGCAAATCGGTTTCTTCAGCAACTGTACCGGGTTTGAGACGCAGCAAAGCGTGGCTTCCGGGAATCTCTAGGGTGTGGAACCATAAGTCGTAGTCGTTGGCGGTGCGAAAAGTGAGTTGGTCGTTTTGGCGGTTGTTGCGCCCGATTAACAATTCAAAGCCGCTGGGGGTTTGGTAGCGGTGAAATTCGATCGCAGCATTTTTGTCCGTACTGCGGTAATCTGGTACGTCTAGATATTTTTGCTGGATTAGTTCTTCGCGGATTTCGGCGAGGGTTTGCAAATCTTGGGTGTTGCGGTAGGTTTCCAATACCGAAAGTGCGGCTTCAACTTGTTCTAAATAGTCGATTTCTTCCTGTACGGCGGCTAACAAAGGTTCTACTGCAATCCGAGCTCTTTTAAGTTTTTGGTGTTTTTTGTAGAGGGCTTGAGCGTTTTGAACGGCGTTTTTTTCCGGGTTTAAGGAAATGATCACTGGTTTCTCGGTTTCAAAGTCGGGGAGAGAAATTGATTTCATTCCCGGTTCCCAATGCTGCAAATTTGCCATCAGCAAATCGGCTTGGGATTTGTGGGTGTCGGCGTCTGCTGATTGCTGTAAACGTTCTTTAAATGTGTTGGCTTTGAGGCGCAGTTTGGCTAGGACGTTGTTGAGTTTTTGGGTAAGCTGATGCCGCAGTTGCGCGAATACTTCTTGATTGATTTCGCCTGTGTAGTAGCTGTTAAGTAATTCTTGAACCGAAGAAGAATCAGAGGGGGGGCACGACACCGCCCCTATATTTTCTGGTGTCGGCCAATCGATGACGGTGTAGCCTTCGGGGGTAAAACTTGGGTGAAATTTGGAGTTTTCTAGGCATTGCAGCCAGTATAGCCAGCGTTGGAATAGTTGCTGCCAGTCGTCGGGATTGAGGCTGTCGGTGGATTGTTCGGGGTCTAAAGAAGCCGATCGAATCATTGACAAAACTAAGGCTTTACTCATCCCTCGGTAATTCTTCAACAGATTGCCCTTTAATTGCCCAGGAACCAGGCTAATTCGTGATTGCCAGCGGTTTTGAGATTCGCTCAGACTCGGCACTGCATCGGTCAAAGACGGGGGCATTTCGTAGGGTTGCCCGGTTTGGATGGGGCGGACGGTGGACTGTTTGGCGCTGACTTGGTGGGCGCAGGTGACAACGAGGTTGTCTTGGGCGGTGAGGATGACGTTGCTGTACTTGCCCATGATTTCGGCGTACAGGTGCCAGAGGGCTGGTTCTCCGGGGCGTTTGGCGAATTGCAAGTCGATGACTCTTTCCCAAGATGAAACAGGGGCGATGGAAACTAAGGCTAAACCGCTGAGTTGATGCCGCAGTTGTTCGCTGAAGGTGAAGGTATCGGGAATGCGGGGCGGGGGGTCGCCGACGCAGATGCGGGCGGCCACAGGATGCCAGGAAAGGTCAATCCAGCCGCGCCCTTTCATGGTGCGGAGGGCTAGGGACACGGTAAATCGATCGCGCTGGTAGACTTGTTCTAAGCGCGCTGGCAGCCATTGGGCTCGCAGTTCGCTGCAAGCTGCGGTTAAAGTTGTAAAGTCTACGGGTTGCACGGTGGCCTCTTTGCGATCGAACTATCTATTTCTATGCTGACAGATTTAGGTCACATTTTACTAACTAATATCAAATTATTGTTTACTCTTGGGTTCGCATCCTTCGCTAGGAAAGCCCTTCAATAATCCCGTTAACAAATAACAAATAACAAATAACTAATAGACATCTCCTAAAAAGCAGGTTTTGAACAGGCAGGATGCCTGTTCCACAATAATTATGGGAGATATCTAATAACAACTAACTAATAACTTCCCGAATCAATTGCAAATGTTTGTCCAAAGGTGCGATCGTATTGGCGGCGATCGCCCCGCTAGCAGCAACCGCCGGCAAACCAATTCCCGGAAATGTCGAATCTCCGCAGCAAAACAGCCCCGCTAAAGGTGTTGTCGGGCCGGGAAACAAGCCGCTACCCGCCCGAATTCCGGGCCCGTAGGAACCGCGATGGCGGCGCAAAAACCGTTCGTGGGTGAGGGGTGTCCCAACTAAGGTGACTTCTGCGCGCGATCGAATATTGGGGATAATTCTCTCTAAGGCTTCCCACATTACCTCGGCGCGCGCTTGTTTTTGCAGCTTGTACTCTTGGCTGGTGCGATTGAGCTTTTGCCACAAATCGTAAGGCTCGTTTCCGGGCGTATATGCGTGAATGACGTGCTTTCCCGGAGGCGCGAGGTGGGGGTCGAGGAGGGAGGGAATCGAGACGAGAACGACGTTCTGAGGGGCGGAAACGCCCATTTCCCAGTCTTTGACGAAGATGTAGTGACAAGCCAAGTCCGATCGCACTCCGGCTGCATCTATTCCCAGATGCAGGTGCATGAAGCTGTCGCACTCGGGCGTCGCCTGCCTCTGTTGCCGAAACCTTTGCGGGACTGAGGTTTCAGGCAACAGTTTCAGGGTATCCCAAACGGAAGCGTTGGAGACGACGGCTTTGTGCGATCGAATTATTTTCCCCGATCGCAGCCGCACGCCTGCAGCCCGGTTGTTTTCCACCAAAACTTCTGCAACGTGGGAATTTAGCAGCAACTGCCCTCCGTGGCGCTCTAAACCGCGTACCAGGGCGTTTACCAAGGCTGCACTACCGCCGATCGGATAGTCCAAAACTGCATTGGGGCGATACCAGTCGGCGAACATGAAAGCGACTTCGGCTGCGATCGTTCCGTCGGCGGGAAGTCCAGACAGTAGGAAGCACAACAAATTCAGCCAATTTCGGACAAAGGGATCTTTGACATTTTTGTCCATTATTTTGCTGAAAGGGCCTGCAAGTGCGATCGCGTCGCCAGCACTTTTCAGGAAAGCCGGCGCAAATTGGCCGAGGGAAAAAACAGCGCCCAAATCGAAGCGCAAAGCCAGGGAGGGCAAGGCTGTGGCAGCTTTGGCGTAGGGCTCCATGATGCGCTGGAGTTGCCGCCATTCGGCGACTGCTGCCGCGCCGCGCAGTTGTGCGAGCACTTCGCCAAATTGACTCGCACCAACGGATGTGTCGAAATCGCCTTCTGGCAAACAGCAACCCCAGGTATCGTAGGTGATGCAGGGGAGTTTTTCGCCGATGGCATCCAAAACTTGCCGCAGCGGATTGGCAGACGGGCTGTAGGATAATCCTGAGTAAAGGGAGGGCCCGGAGTCGAAGCTAAATCCGTCGCGTTCAAAACCGTGTGCGGCGCCGCCCGCGATCGAATGGCTTTCGCAAACCACAACGTCAAAGCCATAGCGGGCAAGCATTGCAGCGCAAGTCAAGCCGCCAATCCCGCTGCCGATGATGATGATTTCTGTGTCTGTGGGGGCGATCGCAACCATGTTTTTTTCCGCTACTTCAGCTAATATTATCAATCACTCGGCCGCAGGCTTTCCGGCCTGCCCCACAGTCTCTCTGCTGGTGGAACAGGCCGGAAAGCCTGTTGCCCATCAGAGGCAGGCTTTCCGGCCTGCCCCACAAGCAATCTCTCTGCTGGTGGAACAGGCATCTTGCCTGTCCATTAAAATTTTGCATCAAGCCTAGTAAATTCCTGTTATTGTTAGTTCAATGGAAAACATATCAATTCTAGAACAAGCCGCTAAATCGAATACAAAACCATCTTCCAACGCCGTAGTCGCCGCCCTCCTAGAAGCTGAGAAAAACGCGAAAAAAAATAAAATTCGCTATTCTTTCGAGCAATTAATCGGCAACTGGCAACTCTGCTTTATCACCGGCACCAAAAAGACTCGACAAAAAGCGGGGATTGTGTTGGGTGCCGGACGTTACATCCCTGAGTGGATTGCGAAAATTCAAATTGCTTATTCGGCCCAAGCTGTTGCTGGAGGGGAAGAGAATAGCGAAACCGGCAGGGTGGAGAATTCGGTGCAAGTTGGGGCGATCAAACTAACTCTTTCGGGGCCGACTAAGTTTTTGGTTAATAAAAATATTTTAGCTTTTGATTTTACCAGAATTACCGTGAAATTGTTGGGTAAAACTGTGTATCAAGGATTTATTCGCGGTGGAGAAGCGCGGGAGGCGGAATTTTTTAGTTTGAGTGTGGGGAAGCAGGCATTTTTTGCATATTTTCTGGTAGAAGATGGGATAATTGCGGCTAGGGGAAGGGGCGGCGGATTGGCTTTGTGGGGGCTTGTAGGGGCGGGTTCACCAACAATTTATAATTCCCACAAACAATCTACATAAACCCGCCCCACCCAACGACAGAATGCGATCGCGTGCAATTCAACGAATATTATAAGGTGCGTCGCTATGAAATTGTCCATTTTTCATTTGGGATTTTTAATAGCGACACACCCTACAGCTACTATCAACTGTCAACTATCAATTGTCAACTTCTATAACTACCGCGCATCCCCAATTAAAATAAACGGCGACCAATAAAACGGATGCCGCTCAATTTGACTCAACTTAGCTTGCCGCAAAGCATCATTTTTACTCATCCCTTTATTGATATTTTGATAAAATTCAACCATCAAATCTTTAGTAGCGGAATCATCAACACTCCACAAACTCGCCATCACAGCTTGCGCGCCGGCACGCTCAAATATATAGGCCATTCCCGATATTTCTTCACCGTTGGAATTCGCTTGTATGGCAGTTTCACAAGCACTTAAAGTGATGAGTCTGGTGTTTCGCAATCCTAATAACGCGGCATCGCGAATATTGAACTGACTGTCAGCAAACAGCAATGTATTTTCCTCCATGCCCAAATTTTGACAGCCTCCCGGTTGGAAACAGCCGTGAGTTGCGAGGTGTAAAAAGGGAAAGCGGGGCGCTTGAGTTTTGAATCGATCGAGGGTGGCGTCATTGCCGATATAAGCTGAACTTCCTGACAATAATTGAGCGATATTTCTGACTTCTGCTTCGGAACCGGGTAGATTTTGGGGTGGACGAGGGACGGGATTTCCTAATGCTAAGACTCCACCTTTTGAAGTTGAATCGGGAATTGTTCTGGTGGAAATGCGGGTGAGATAGTTGACGGGATATTTCTGGATGAGGAATTCATTTGTTTGTTTGTCATACAGGGTTTCAAAGGGGATGTAGCGTAGTTTTTCCGTGGCGATGATGCTCAATTGTTTGGGGGAAATAGCTTTAATTTGGTCTTCGATCGGACGAATCAGGATTTCGTAAAGTTTGCTGCCTGTTACGGTGAAGTTTGTTTCGCCAATATCTTGCACTTCTTTGCGGTATTGAGTGAGGAGATTGTCGAATTCTTCGGGAGCGATCGGAACTTTTTTAACACTTAAACTGTCTTTTGTCAAGACAAATAGGGCGACGGTATTGGGGACACCTGAGATATTTGTCAGCAAGACGGGTTGAATGACAGCGGTATCTGGCGCGATATTTGCTTTCAGTTGGGCGATGTCTTTGGGTGTGGTTTCAAATAGTTCGGCGACTTCTGGGAAACTGCGGGAAATTTGTTCTGCTTGGCGGTTGACTTCTGTTTCTAATTCTCGCATTTGTCGGGAGAGATTTTCGGAGAAATTGTCTTCGAGTTGGCGGCGAAGCGTTTGGAGTTGTTGATTTTTTTGATTCCACTCGTCAATGGCTTTTTGTGCTTGGAGGTTGGCTACTTTGGCGTCAATTAAGCGGGTGTAGTCGGCGAGATCGGCGGTGGTGGCGATGTTCACCCATTGAAAAGCGCGATCGGCTTGGTTTTGATCGATGAGGATGTCAACAAGTGCAACGGCGCTTCCTCTTTCACCTTCTAAAAACTTTTGGCGGTTTTCTCGCTGTAAACCCTTTCGTATTTTTAAGGTAATTTGGACAGATTGCTGAAAATTTTCGATCGCTTGAGTTGGTTGCATCGTATCTTGATAAACTGCACCAATATTACTCAAAATAGTAGCTTCCATCATCCGATCGCCCACTTCCCGTTTAATTAGTAAAGCTTGGTTATAGTATTTTAATGCTTCTTCTGGTTGTCCAATACTGTGGTACACTCCACCAATATTATTCAATGTAGTAGCTTCCCCCGCACGATCGTCCACTTCCCGTTTAATTGGTAAAGCTTGGTTATAGTATTTCAATGCTGATTGCGGTTGTCCAATTCTGAGGTACACTCTACCTATATTATTCAATGTAGTAGATTCCCCATTGCGATCGCCAACTTGCAGCAGAATTGGTACGGCTTGGTTATAGTATTTTAACGCTTCCTGTGGTTGTCCAATGTTGGCGTATACTGCACCAATATTATTCAATGTAGTAGCTTCCCCCGCACGATCGTTCACTTCCCGTTTAATTGGTAAAGCTTGGTTATAGTATTTCAATGCTGATTGCGGTTGTCCAATGCTGAGGTACACTCCACCTATATTATTCAATGTAGTAGCTTCTATCATCCGATCGCCCACTTCCTGCAGAATTGGTAAAGCTTGGTTATAGTATTTCAATGCTGATTGCGGTTGTCCAATGTTGGCGTACACTCCACCTATATTATTCAAAGTACGAGCTTCTATCATCCGATCGCCCACAGCCAGCAAAATTGGTAAAGCTTGGTTATAGTATTTTAATGCTTCTTCTGGTTGTCCAATGCTGAGGTACACTCCACCTATATTATTCAAAGTACGAGCTTCCCCATTGCGATCGCCCAGCTTCTGCCAAATAGGTAAAGATCGGTTATAGTATTTTAATGCTGATTGCGGTTCTCCAATGGTGCTGTATACTCCACCAATATTAGTCAAAGTAGTAGCTTCCCCCTTGCGATCGCCCACTGACTGCCTAATTGGTAAAATTTGGTTATAGTATTTTAATGCTGATTGCGGCTGTCCAATACTGTGGTACACTAAACCCATATTATTCAAAGTAGTAGCTTCCCCCGCGCGATCGCCCATTTTCCGCCAGATTGGTAAAGCTTGGTTATAGTATTTCAATGCTTCTTGCGGTTTTCCAATACTGTGGTATGTTCCACCAATATTACTCAAAGTAACAGCTTCGCCGTTGCGATCGCCCACTTGCCGCCAGATTGGTAAAGCTTGGTTAAAATATTTCAACGCTGATTGCGGTTGCGAGATCGTTTTGTACACTGTACCAATATTAGTCAAAGTACGAGCTTCAATCGCCCGATAGTTTACTGCCCACAAAATTGCGAAAGCTTGCTTCAAGTATTTCAATGCTTCTTGCAGTTGTCCAATGCTTTTGTAAAGTTCACCAATATTATTCAAAGTAATAGCTTCCGAGTTGAGATCGCCCACTTCCCACCAAATTGATAAAGCTTGTTTGTAGTATTTCAATGCTTCTTGCACTTGTCCTATACCGGCGTACATTGCACCAATATTATTGAGTGCTAGAGCTTCATGTTGTCTCTCTTTAAATTGTCGTGCAGTGGCTAAAACCTGCTGCCATGTTTCTATTGCTTGTCGCGGTTGCTGTTGCCTTGCTTGCTCTATGAGTTGCTTTAATTTTTCAAGCTGTGAATTTTGACTTTGCGCCCAACTCGGTTGCACCATCACCGGCAGAGTCAGAGGAGTCAGACACACACCCAAAACCAAAACACTGCTAATAATTCGTTTCATTCTTTTCATGATTTACCACTGACGATTAATAGAATAGGCATCTGAATTTGGACTTAGGCGTATTATACTTTTACTTGCTGTTCTTGAATGCTTTGATATTGCCAAAATAATTGTTATAATTAAATAACCAAGTTGCTGTTATGTCAATTCATATTATTCAGAAGCTGTATTCATAAAAGTCATGATTTAAAGCTATGAGGTTCATCAGTCTGACGTTCTTTTTCAATTTTCGCAATAATTTCATCTATTTCAGCAAAGACTTTAGTCAATTCTTTAGCTTTTTCAAGCGATCGACCAACGGTGATGGCAAGAATTCCAACGGTTCGTCAAAATCATCAGAAATTGTAATTAGTCCTTTGTCGCTGCCAAAGCTGCTGTATTTAGGTGAGTATTATTCAATTTTATAGACAGTTTCTGGTTCTATTCCTGGTTTGATATCTTTGATTTTACTTTGTTTAGATTGCATTTTTTGTCTGAGATAAATTGCCGATATTAGGTCAGACAAAGTAAATTTTTCAGGCAGTCGATCGATTAAGTTGCGGACTTATTATTGAAGATTGATGGTTTCCATCGGTTTTAGTAAAGAGAGTTTGCTTTTTAATTGTAGTAGAAGCGAACTAGGAGCGATCGGGCTTTTTGCAAAAGTCTGGCTCCTCCCGCAGTCTGGCAGGGAATTAATTCCCTGCCTCATAGCGAAAGTCCTCGCTTCCGAGGACTGCAAGATCGATCGAGAATGATGCAAGGTATGAATTGAAACAGACAGAAATTACGCGCTCCCACCAAAGAAACCGGGTTTTTATCGAATCTGCCGACTGCAACGAATATTGTCGTAAAAAACCCGGTTTCTAGCCCCCCGCGCACAAATCTTAACTCTCCTCTTCAGTCCTCGGAAGCGAGGACTTTCGCTATGAGGCGGGGGTTTTTAACCCCCGACGGACTTAATGCGGAGTCGCTACAATTGTCACCGTCATTTTTGTTGATTAGAGCTCTCCAGAAAAGCCAGTCTTGAACAGGCTTTCCGGCCTGTTCCACAATAATTATTGGAGAGGTATATTGATTAGGTACGATCGCACATAACAACTTCAAACACACCCCCTGGAATAAACCGACACAAAGCCCTCCGCCGATCGTCCGCATCTTGGCGATTGACAAAACGCGCAATTGTATAGTGCTCAGCATTCGGTAAAATTCGGACGATCGCCCAACAATTGATCTCGCCCCCCTTTGACTTTTCAGGTGTTTTCGAGATCGAATTTGAGTTGAGTTCGATCGCGGGGCGATCGGCGATCGTCGGAGAATTTGCTTTTCTCAGAGTGTTGAGGTAGCGGGCGATCGTACTACCTTTGAGAGTCGCCCCGACGCGCAGAATCAGAAACACCGCAAAGCTTTCGATCTCTGGCCCAGTCATGCGCGCGCGATCGGCATCAAAATCCTCATCAGAGTAGCTGCGGATACCCGACAGCAGTTGCATAATGCCAAAATCATTCAAAGCTTGTTGATAGCCGCGGTTATATTCGCTGCCGTCGCTCACAGGCTTTACCATAGTAATAGTCTCCTTTTATGTGGATTGTCTCCTTGTATTTGGGGAACCATTAGCCAGCGCGGGCCCTGCAAAAGTTCAGCGCTGGCTTTTGACTCTCTAAGATTATACCACTTAAACGTTACATATGTGTGTCGAAAATGACGTGAACTCGACAAGATAGCGCAGATACAGCACAATGACGATTACCGTAGACAAGAAAATACTGAGCCTCTGATGACCAAACGCTTAACCACTTATTTGGCTGATGGAATCCATGACATCCTTGAAGAGTGGGCAAGTCAAGAACGCCGTTCAGTCAGCAGCTTGTCAGCATTCATTTTGGAGCAAGCAGCCAGAGAACGGCAAAAGGAAATGAAACAACAGCCCCAGCCATCGGATGACAAGCAGGAGAAAAGTTGAGTGGACGCATTAAAGCCGAAGAAACCGGGTTTTTTGCGGTTTTTGCCGGCTGTAACGAAGTATTTGGCAAAAAAACCCGGTTTCTGACCACCCGTGCGTCCACTATATGAAATTTATCGGAATCGATTTAGGTTGGATCTCAGCAGCAAGGGGTTTGTGCTATTTGAATTGGCAAAATAACCAATTAGAATTAATAAAGTGCGATCGCCCTCACTGACAAGACTAAAACATTTCGACATAAAGCCAGAGGTTTGAAACATAAATTTTCGCCCCTCTGCCTACCCCCTAAATCTCTCGCCCCAAAATCACATCACCCGTTTCCTGCTGGTATCCGCACAGTGAAAATAGACCCTTTTCCCTCTTCGCTTTCTACCAAAATTTCCCCACCCATCATCTGACAGTAGTAGCGGCTAAGTGTCAGCCCCAATCCGGCGCCGTCGTAAGGTCGCGCCGCTGAAGAGTCAGCTTGCACAAAAGCTTCAAACAATTTGTGTTGTTGTTCTTCCGACATTCCAATTCCGGTATCTTTAACCGATAAACAAATCCAATCGGTGTCTTGAACATTCAGCAGGGGACAAGCGATCGCCCCAGAAGGAATTTCATCGGCAGCCATTGAATCGTCAATCGCCTCACGCCCTGCTGCATTCAATTTTCCACTTCCTGCAATGCGCCTCACAGTCACTTTCACCCTACCGTTTTTGGTGAACTTCGCAGCATTACTAAGCAGATGTATCAAAACCTGGCGCACTTTTTTGAAATCTGCGTGCATTATGCCCACAGTTCGATCGCACTCAATCTCCAAAACATTGCCATTTTTCTCTACCAACGGTTTCGCGGCACTCGCAACATTGTCAATCAGGGATTCGATGTCAAACTCCTGGATTTCGAGTTTCATACTCCCCGCTTCAATTTTTGACAAATCAAGGATATCGTTAATCAAAGATAGCAGATGCGCGCCTGCTTTTTCAATCTTCTGCAAGTCGGGTACAAACTCATCAAATCCCGCATCCTGGGCATCTTCTGAAAGTAGTTGACTGTAGCCAATAATCGCATTTAAAGGCGTCCGCAATTCGTGGCTCATATTTGCTAAAAACTGGCTTTTAGCAGTGTTAGCTGCGACGGCGACTTCTTTAGCTTGTTCTAATTCTTTTGTATGTCCCGAAACCCGCTCGATTAGGTGATTGAGAGAGGCCGCCAGAGAGCCGATTTCGCCTTGTCCGGTGACGGGTGCTCGCAAGTCAAAATTTGACTCAGCGGCTACTTGTTGGGCCACCTGAGTAACGCTGATCATAGGTTGAGCGATCGCCCGACTCGTCCGGTAAGCCACCATTCCAGCTACCACTACCGACAGCAGCATACTAAAAATAATTATGGCTTTTTCCATGCCTTGGGCGTCTTCCATCACTTCACCGCCTTGGCCCTCTTGCTGCTGGGCAATATCGAGGATTTTGCTCAATTCCTCAAGGCTGCTGTTGAGCTGTTTTACACCTTCTCCGCTTTCGATTGCGAGCAATTTTCTAGCCGACTCTATCTCCCGAGGCGATAGTTGCGATTGCTGGATTTCCTGCAAAGTTGACTTGAGAGTATCGGCGTAGGATTCTAAATTTTTAGTGCAATCTTGCACTAAAAGCTTGAGAACTTCCGGTTTTGCTGCCAGCCAAGCGGGTTGGCTGTCGGCAAAATTTTCTATACGCAACCGCAGATTTTTTGCCTTAACAATACTCTTAACCAACTGCTCTTCTTGCTGTTTTAGCTTGAGCGAATTATCTACAAAAGAATCTAGCTGTGAACCCTGCAATTGGGCCGCCAGCGCTGCATCTTTAAAATTGCCTAGCAATTGCGCTTGTAGGTGAGCATCATTGAATTGCTTTAATCCTTGTCCTTGGTAATAATCGGCAATCACCAGTCCGCTCAGTGAACCCAAAAATCCGATTCCTATTGCCAGCAAATACCCGTAGCCAATTTTTTTATGGATAGGCAAACCGCCAATTTTAGATGGCAAACTTTCGCGGATTTTTAAGGATAATTCTTCTACCAAATTATCCTTGGCTTTTTTTTTATTTACGGTTTCTACAGAAGCCACTTCTTCGGCAATAAAAACTGGCATCTGTTTACCTAAATTGGTATTTGTTTGGTTAACCTTTCGCGTTTTCACGTTTTTATTCGACGGGTTAAATGGTTCTAAGTCTGAATTCAATTCCCCCTGGTTTTCACAAACGGCAACCGATAAACTTGCTTCATGTCCTGTTTTTTTTAGCAAGTTAATTTTTGACATATGCAACCCCTGTCTTCTGTTAAAATCTATCACGCTCTTAAGTTCTCCAAACGGAAAAGCTTGTCTATTTGACCGTAGACATCTGCGAAAAAGCATCTGAAACTCTGGTCGAGTCAGAGGAGAAACTTAAATTCGGTTGATGTCTAAGAGATAATTAGGCTGTTGAGGACTGTTGCCAAATTACTTTTTCGACTCGTAAAAGTCTGCAGCAGGCAAAAAAAATAAAAACTTATCCCCGCAGTGAATTATCCCTGCGTGGAAATTTACAGGCAGAAAATTGTCTCTGACCTGTTTTGCCTGTGATTCGCCCAAAGCTGATATTGTCTGTTGACAATGCACCCGATTCCTTAGCTTTGGGCTTTGGCTGCCAGCAATGCGACGATTGCTTGACGGTTTTTGTTGAGCATCCGACAACTTCATAGCACAGAATGTCACAAATGCGGCAGCCGATCGAACTTTTGCACCCTGGCGATCGACTTTTGGCATTGTTGCCCCGCAAAGACAAGTCTGAGGTGAAGTGCCGTTAGTTGAGTATAACTGTAGGGCTCGCGAAAAGAAACCCGGTTTCTGCGAGTCAATCGATGGCGCGATTTTAGATTTTAGATTTTAGATTTTAGATTTTAGAATTGAAGCATTGACCCGACGGATAAATTCGGGGGGCAAGTTTTATCGGATACAGGTTTTTTATTTCTGGACGGATGAATCCGGGGTTTGTATCCTGAATGGTTTCTGTCAATTTTTGGCGATTGCGAGTTCTGGAGTGGCGGTGGTCAATTCGATCGCCAGTGCTAGCTTACCGTCTCTACCCAAAGCTTCATCGGCCAAGTGCACCATCCAGCGATTCGGCTTGGCTTGGGGTCTGGCGGCGAGCACTAACGCCCAAGCTTCCCGTTCTTTGCCACGACCCAACAGCGCCGCACAAACAGTCAAAGCTGTGGCCGTTGAACGGCTGATCCCACTTTGGCAGCAGATCAGCAAACTGCCTCCCTGCGACGACATTTTAAGGGCGAAATCAATAATTTTCAGTACATCCTCAAGGCTAGGCAAGATTTGATCGGGGTCGTCAACGGGGGTGTCGAGGTCGTTAAACTCCATGCACATTCGGTTTGGGATTTGATCAAAAGTTTTGGGTTCGGGGACGCCTGGGCTGCCGATCGAGATCAAGTATTTAATCTCGCGTCGCGCAGGGCGCTCAACAATGTATTCGCTGGCTTCTGCTTGCGAAGCGATCAGGATTTTTGGCAGTTTTTCACCCGACAAATCTGGGGAAACAGAGGGAGCAAAATCAACTGTTTCTGCCTCAGTGCTGACATCCGCCAAGTATTGGGCAGCCAGCGCACGAACGTCAGCAAATTCGGGATTTAAAGCTGTTTCCAGAGCAACAATAGCAGCCGTGGAGCCAATGTGACCGAGGGATTTAACAGCCTTTTGGCGCACTCCAGAATTTTCGTCCCCCAGCAGCCGCACCAAACCTGCCACAGCTTCCTCAGTCCCTATTTGCCCCAAAGCTGCAGCAACTCTCCACCGCACATAAGATTCGCTGTCGCCAATTGCGCTCGCCAGTCCCGCGACCACCATTTTTGGCAATTTCGCATCTCCCTCTGTATTGATGTTCCCAAGGGCAACCGCCGCCCTGCCGCGCACGAAAATATCTCGATCCCAGAGCGACCCGATTATGGCCACCATAGCCACCTCGCTGCTGATTTCCCCCAAGGCAGAAACTGCACTGCCGCGCACGTCTGAATCCTCATGGTTGAGGGCTTGCACCAGTCCCGCCACAGCCGTTTCCGTGCCGATTTGTCCCAAGGCCTCGGCGGCCCTCAAAGAAACTGCATAGGAGTCGGGATCATCGTGAAGCAATTCTACTAAGCCGGGTACTGCTTCAGAATCGCCGATTTTCCCCAAAGCCGCCGCCGCCCTAGCGCGGACGATGTGATTTTCGTCTCTGAGGGCATTCAGCAGGCCGGGAACTACCTCAGAGACGCCGATTTTCCCGCAGTTGACTGCTGCCCGCCAGCGCACTTCGGAGTCTGGGTGTTTGAGGGCTTTCAGCAGCGCGGGGACGGCTATTTTCGGGTTAATTTTGCCCAAGGCCCAAACAGCCCAGGCGCGCACTCTGGACTCTGGGTGTTTGACGGCTTTGAGCAGTGCTACGGCGGCTGGTTTCGAGTCAATTTCTCCTAAAGCCCAAGCGGCCCAAGCTTGGATTTGGGAATCTTTGGATTCGAGCGATCGGGCTAATTCAATTACTGCTGCTTCAGATCCGATTTTCCCGATCGCCCGAATCCCATCAAGGCGCACTGCCCTTTCTTTGTGGTTCAATGCGGCCACCAGCATCGGAATTGCCATATCCGAACTTGTTAGGGCCAGGAGTTGAATTTTGAGCAGCGGCGAAGTGGGGATTTTGTCGATTAATTTTATTGTAGCTATTTGAAATTCTGGCTTTACCGTTCCTGCTAACTTGGAGCCGAGTTTTAAATTTACTTTGAGAGCTAATTTTACTGCCCGCAAAGCCAGACTTTGCTGTTCTACTTGCGGCAATATAGTCGCCAAGGTGTGCATCCCTTGTTTTTGTTTCAAATATTTTTGATGGAATTGAGCATCGCTGAGCTTGGGTAGCTGTTGGATGAGGCTTGCTGCTGAGGTCACTGATTTATCCTAATATTTTGGCGAGCGGTTGAGATTGCTCTTTTAAACTGTCTTTAAAAAATATGGCGTCTACAAAACGCTACTTCTAAAAAAAAGCTTGCACCCACTTCTAAAATATGTCTTATTCCACTGTTGTTGCAACTCCCCAATTATTAATTATCGGGTTTGTTTGGGCGATCGGCTTGACAATTAGTTGCGCTTGCTGCTTGGCATCGCTGTGCTTTTAACTAGCTTAGCTCTGCTATATCATTTTATCCTCACATCTTGCACCATTGTCAGGAACAGGCAAGATGCCTGTTCCACAAAGAGTGAATTTTCTTGTGGAACAGGCATCTTGCCTGTTCATAAAAGCTTACTGAGAATGGTGCCACATCCTAAGTTTATACCAACTTGTCTGGAAATAGCGATCGGCACGGTTGACAATCAAGCATCCAGGATACAAGCCCCCGGATTCATCCGTGGGGTCAATACTTCAATTCTAAAATCTAAAATCTAAAATCTAAAATCGGTTGACTGCAAACCGGAAACAGCTTGATTGCGGGACAATCTCTCAACGAGCATAGGGTCCTTTTTTCAAAACCTTAGCCAAAGCGTTATCGTTATCTCGCAAACCTTCGTAAAAAAACATCACTTCTCCTTGAATGCCGCAAGAGCGGTTGTAAGCAATTACTTGCAACAACAGTTCGGGAGTTATGCTATATTTGCTGCCTCGATTCGTCAACAAAATACCGGGCGACACGCACTTTACTTGCTGCCCGCTAAGCTGTCCCCCAATCATTTTATCAACCAATTGTTTGTAAGCATTAAAATCGCGACGATAAAACTGCGGGTGAAACAGATCGACCAAATTTTTGTCAACCCAAGCTTTAGAATCTTGCAAATATTCCGCCAGCCCCCAGTCATAAGGACTCGGCGACATAGATAGCAACAAATCAGGATTAATCGCTTTCACTTCTAGGTATAAACGAGCCACAAACTCAGTAATAATATCAGCACGCCACTGCAGCCAATGTTGCTCTTTACAATCCGATGGTGCTGCTTTACCGCACTCTTCTCGATAGCGTTTAACCGTTTTTTCGTCGTAACCGCCTTCTACCGGAAACGCAATGCGATCGTCTCCTTGAACGCCGTCTACCGGATAATTCTTAGCAACTTCCAGCATCAACCCCAGCACAAAGTCTTGCACTTCCGGGTCAAGAGTATTCATCCAGTCAAAGTTATTTTTCTTAAGTAAATTGCCGCTGGCATCACGGGCGCTCCACTCAGGTTTTTTCGCCAGCAAATGACCGCCGTTGAGATTGTAAGAACTCACAAAGCCGTATTCAAACCAAGGAATCACTTTTAAACCAACTCTCTTGGCCTCAACAATTAATTCTGCCAAGGGGTCGCGACCGCGATACCGCACGTCAATTTCCGCCCCAAATTGTTCGCACATAATTTGAGAAGGATAAGCCGTAAAACCCCCGTTCCAAACTACAGGAAAAATGGTATTAAATCCCGTATCGGCGAGAAAGTCCATTGCGTCAGCAATTCGCTGTTTTGATGTGAGAACTTTGCAGTCAGTGCTGGGTATCCAAACGCCGCGAATTCCACCAGGATTGTCAGCCGCTAACGAACTTGGCAGCCCTGATGGATTTGGTGCAAAAAATCCAGTCGCCAACCGCTGTTGGAACGAAGAGACCAAACTGCGAATTGCAGATTGGAAAGGTGTGAAAAATCGCATTTATTTATTCTTTTTTTTTGTAAGGTGCGGAGTACGCACGCTACGTTATTAATTTGTAGAACCCGATATTATTTATGGATAAGATGCGCCGAAGCACCGCCTATATTATTTTTGAATAAGGTGCGGAGTACGCACCCTATATTGATTGGTAGCACCCGATATTATTTATGGATAAGGTGCGCTGCGCGCACCCCAACATTGTACTATCCAGCGACAGCAGACAACTGCTGGCTCAAAGCTTCTTTCAAAAGTTCTGCCTTATCAGTTTGTTCCCAAGGCAAATCTAAATCAGTGCGTCCGAAGTGACCGTAAGCCGCCACATCTTGATAGAAACGGCCGCCTCTTTCAGCAGGCAAATTCTGCAAGTTAAATGCCTGAATGATTCCCGCAGGACGCAGTTCAAAATGCTGCTTCACAACTTCTAAAAGGCGATCGTCATCAACTTTCCCAGTGCCAAAAGTTTCGATCATCATGCTAACAGGCCGCGCAACGCCGATCGCATAACTCAACTGCACTTCGCACTTTTGGGCCAAACCAGCCGCTACGATATTTTTAGCAACGTAGCGACAAGCATAAGCCGCGCTGCGGTCTACCTTGGTGGGGTCTTTCCCAGAAAAAGCGCCGCCGCCGTGGCGGGAATAGCCTCCGTAGGTATCCACAATAATTTTGCGGCCCGTCAAACCCGAATCTCCTTGAGGCCCGCCAACCACAAATTTGCCGGTGGGGTTGACAAGGAAGCGAGTTTCTGCATCCGGCTTCACGCTAATATCGGCAAACACGGGTTGGACGACTGCAGTCCAAAGGTCTTCTTTGATTTTGGCTTGAACTGCGGCTGTTTCTGTGATGTCGCCGATCGTTTCGGTATGCTGGGTAGAAATTAAAATCGTATCTATGCCAACAGGTTTGCCGTCCTCGTAAATCACCGTAACTTGGCTTTTGCCGTCGGGACGCAGGTAAGATAACTGACCGGTTTTGCGGACTGCGGCCAGTTGACGGCAAATCCGGTGCGCTAAACTAATCGGCAGAGGCATCAATTCCGGCGTTTCGTTGCAAGCAAACCCGAACATCAAACCTTGGTCGCCTGCTCCAATGGCGTCTAATTCCTCTTCACTCGATTGTTCCCGGCTTTCGTGGGCTGTGTTCACCCCTTGAGCAATATCGGGAGACTGAGAATCAAGAGCCACCAACACTGAGCAACTATTGGCCGAAAAGCCGTTGTCAGCGTGGATGTAGCCAATATCGGCTATTTTTTTCCGGGCTAATTCTATGTAATTTACCTGAGCTTTAGTGGTAATTTCGCCCGTCAGCAGCATTAAGCCGGTGTTGACGACAACTTCGGCTGCGACGCGGCTTTTGGGGTCTGCAGTCAGTAAGGCATCTAAAATCGTATCGGAAATTTGATCGCAGATTTTATCGGGATGACCTTCAGTGACCGATTCAGAGGTAAACAGGTAGCGGCGTGACAATGATTATTTCTCCTTAGATAGCGGCTCTTCCTGCGCGACTTCGACGACCAACGAGTTATTTTTCAGGTAAAGGCCAAGAAAGATCGCGTCTGGGCTACCGTCGAATTTTTGTCGGTCTGCAGAGCCGTGTTGAAGCAGGGTTTGAGATTGGGTAAAGTGACACTACTATAGCAAAGTCAGTTCCGGGAAGTCCCTAAAAACTTAGATTTTTTAGGATTGTCGATCGATCTTGGACACCGCTCGTCTACCTCCTAACCTGACAAAGGTTGATGCACAGTAAGATACAGTCAGGGTATCGCCTTGCGGAACGACTATGGCAGGACTCCAAAAATTACCAAACTTGATCCAAACAGTTGCAGACCTAGAATTTCCCGGCGGCCCCATACCGCTTGACTCTCGATTTTATATCGATCGCTCAGGGGCCGAAGCCTTGGTCTGTGCAGAAATTAGCAAACCCGGAGGCCTTGTTCGTATTAAAGCTCCCAAAAAAATGGGCAAAAGTTCGCTGATGCTGCGGATAATTGACGCGGCAGTCGATCGTGGATACCGCACAGTAACTTTAGACTTTCAGCAAGCCGACGCAGCGGTTTTTGGTAGTTTTGATAAATTTTTGCGCTGGCTTTGTGTCAATGTCGCTCGGCAACTCAAACTCGAACCAAATATTGATGAATTCTGGGATGAAGATATGGGCAGCAAGGTAAGCTGCACTATTTACTTTGAAAACTATTTGCTCGAACAAATTGACAGTCCCCTTGTCCCATTGGGGAGCATCTCATATTTGTAAAAACACTTCTTCTGGCTTCTTCCTTCTTCCTCTTTCCTCCTGCCTACTGCCTCCTGCCTACTGCCTCAAAACTCCAATTTATAGCTAGCCTGCAAAAGTGAGATGCTCCCTCCCATTGTCTTGGTGCTCAACGAAATAAATCCAGTATTTTAACGCACCAATATTGCTCAATTTTTTTTGTCGGTGATCCGTTTTTGGTACGAACCAGGTCGCGCTAGCAAAACTTGGCAAAAATTCCGCATCGTTGTTATTCATTCAACATAAATTTATATTGCTTTGAGTCTCAATCACTCTCCAGTTGCTGTGATTTTACCTCAAACTGATGCGACGGCAATTCTGCTTGTTGCTGAACAAATTAGACCAAAAGTGAAAGCTTTGAATATTGTTTTTAACCCGCAGATTCTTGACGGTCTACCTAATTCTGTGGTAACGATTAGTTTGGGAATTGCCAGCGTTGTTCCGAGCGAGGAAAATGATTCGATAACGCTGCTACTGGCGGCTGAAGAAGCTCTTTAGGACTCGAAAAGGCAGGGGCGCGATCGGCTCACTATGAGTACGCTTTTAAATTTTGGATTGGCTACTGTTAATTAGCTAATTCCGGGGAAATATAATTCGTTTCTACACATAACCTGTTGTGCATTTAATTTGTATGTTGAGGGCGGGATTTCCTGCCCAACCCCTACTCCCCACAAAGGGAAAGATTTATTTTACTATTCAATTTACAGCATATTCGGTGGTTGATGAAGTACAGTAGCCGCTAAATTTATATTGTGTGATTTTAATATGTAGGGTGCGGATCTGCGACCTTTTAAATGGAACTTGCAGATTGTTGGTGGCGACGCACCTTACTTACTACAAGATTGTGTGTACCGCACATACATGGAATATGCTGTAAATGCGGATTAGCTTACAAAGTCCGCCCGCGCGGACTCTGAAGAAAAGGATAGTTAAGAACTGGATTTGATGTTAATAACGGGGGACGGTTCTATCAACTACCATTGAATAAGCATCGATACCGCCAACGATATTTTTAACGTTAGTAAATCCTCGATCGGTCAACCACTGGCACATTTGAGCCGATCGCACTCCGTGATGACACAGAACTAAGGTTTCTGTATCGCGATCGAGTCTAGCGTCAATTTCACCAGACCATTCGGCAAACTCGCTCAGCGGAAAAGCTACAAATCCCGGCAGCGCGGCGAGTTCAATTTCGTAAGGTTCCCGCACGTCTACAAGCTGCAATTTCTCAGCATTGGTGTCTGCTAATTGGCGCGCTAATTCTTCGACTGTAATTTGAGCAAAAATTTCTGACATTTGATTAGAAGAAAGAAGTCAGTTGGCAGTTGGCAGTTGGCAGTTGGCAGTTGGCGGTTGGTAGTTGGCGATTGGCAGTAGCTAATAGCTGTGGAATAACAAATAACAACTAACAACTAACAACTGACAACTGACAAATTAATTGACGGGCGCAGGCGGTGGAATTAGCTCCACAGGAGGGGTAGGTGCAGGGCGTCCGTCCAAGCTCACGCTGTCTCTGGGGTCAAGACAAGTGGTGATTAACCGGTCAGTGGGAAAGTCGAGCCTGCCGCTCAAACCGACTACGCATTCAGAAAACTGTTGTGGCAATAAACTGCGGCGGCATCCATCCAGCACTACCAGGGGATCAGCAGGTTGAGTTCGACTTTTGGTGTTAATATTCACTACGCAACTAGCCAATTCCTTGGGACGCCTCACCCGCCGACAGCTAGAGAGCGCTTCGACACCCGGAATATTGGTTTTGCGGTTGATTTCGAGGGCGCATTTAGATATGTCGCGGGGGCGGAGGGCGTCAGCACAAGCGGCGGCTGCGGCCTCTGCTCCCACTCCGGCGTCGATTAGTTCTAGGGCGCAGACGCGATAGGGATTCCTAGAGCGAGGAATTCTAATAGTGATGGCTGAGGCTGGCGAGATTGGCAGTGCTGTTGCCAACAAACCGAGTGCTGCTAGCTGCGTGCCGAGAGCTAATATCCAGCGCGCGGTAGGGTTTGAGCCTGTCGGTGCTGGCTTTGGGGAAGAAGTGCGGGAAAAATTGCGGTTGTGCATGGCAGATCGAGTAGTGAGTTTTTTTGGCTGATTGGGGCGATCGATCGATCGGCTTTTCCTTCAGAATTTACCTCACATTATGGCTCGCGCTGCGGTCGATCGTTTTTTTATCGATCTTTATTTGAATTTTGACCGTTACCAACATATAATATAGAGTCTGCATAAAATTGCATACAGATATTAGAGAGGAAAATAAATGTCTCGATATCGAGGCCCCCGATTGAGAATCGTCCGTCGCCTGAAAGAGTTGCCGGGTCTAACCCGCAAAACCCCCAGACGAGATTATCCGCCCGGACAGCACGGTCAAAACCGCAAAAAGCTCTCTGAGTATGCGGTTCGCTTGCAAGAAAAGCAAAAACTCCGTTTCAATTACGGTGTGACGGAACGCCAACTGCTCCGTTACGTCCGCAAAGCCCGCCGTGTCACGGGCTCCACAGGTCAAGTGTTACTGCAATTTTTGGAAATGCGCTTGGACAATACTGTGTTTCGGATGGGAATGGCTCCAACCATTCCGTCCGCTAGACAATTGGTAAATCACGGTCACATAACTGTCAATGACCGTGAAGTCAATATCGCCAGCTATCAGTGCAAGCCTGGTGATGTGGTTGCTGTGAAAAATAGAGAGCGCTCGCGCACAATGGTAGAAGCTAATCTCAAAGACCCAGGCTTGGCTCACTTGCCGAATCACTTGGAATTTGATAAGCAAAAACTGGTTGGCAAAGTTAATGGCGTTATCGAACGCGAGTGGATTGCTCTACAGATTAACGAACTGCTAGTGGTGGAATACTACTCACGGCAAGCTTAATTTATTAGTCATCAGTCGTTGGTCATTAGTCATCAGTTGGTTGCTAGCAGAATAATTAATAATTGGGTACGAACCCAGTTATTGATTAATTGCTACTGAATAATGAGG
Source organism: Microcoleus sp. B4-C1 (assembly GCF_036705285.1). NCBI lineage: Bacteria > Bacillati > Cyanobacteriota > Cyanophyceae > Oscillatoriales > Microcoleaceae > Microcoleus > Microcoleus sp. B4-C1. The sequence goes on from NZ_JAUBUC010000009.1 coordinate 22,009, forward strand.
ACTAAGGACTGAGGACTAAGAATTCATAATTTTCAACACTCCCACCCCCTAAAAAGGGATGGGATTTTTTGAAGGTTTCACTTGTTAATATCGTTTCCGGTTGGATGAGAATGATCACGTCAAGGTCAATAATCTTATATCTTGCACCATTTTCAATAAGCTTTTTATGGACGGGCAGGATGCCCATCCCACAATCAAATTCACTCTTTGTGGAACAGGCATCTTGCCTGTTCTTGAAAATGGTGCAAGATATGAGTAATTCTACATTCCCCACTCCCCACTCCCCATCATAAGGAGTGTAACCGGAATTGATATAACTTCTTTGAATTGCTATTTGCTCAGACGAGACCTGGTTGATGGCATTAAATGATGTCCACCCCTTAACTTTTTCCCTTAAAATGTTTCTTCTCCGGTTGGTTCTTGGTGGACAAGACCTCGCTTTTGAAGGCGATAATTCGCTACAACGGGGTATACAACACCGCGTATCCGATTGATCGCACCTACTGGACGATGAACTGCTAAGCCGTTCCAGGGAGAATATCTCAGGTTTTCGTTGAAATCAGATTGTTTTTCATAATCAATAATCTGATGCTTGACGGTGAGACGACCTACTCTCAAGAAGGGTGATTCTTTTTCCTTCCAGACATTGATGCCATCGTCGATCGGCATTTTTAGGCTGGTTTGGAACTGAATGCCAAAATCCCACCAGTATTGGGCATCAGGTTTCGCCAAGGCTTGAATTAGATCATCCCGGTAATAATTGTCTGGCTTATTAGGATCTAAACCCAAGGCTTTAGCGCGATCGACAAAAGGAATTTTAGGAATTCCCGGTCGAGATTGTTCTGGAATTATCTCGTGCGGTGGTTTGCATGAAACCGGAGTAAACCCATACTTAATTACAGCAGGATATTCGACAGGAACTACACCCGGTTTAGAGGGATCGAAATCGGGATAGAGACCCAAAGCAGAGGGTGAACCGCTCCAATATTTTGCTGTTAGCAAACTCTTCGGAGTCCGGCTACCCGTAAGCGTTGACACAGCTAAAAAGTGTCTGGGATGTCGAATTAGCCACTTCTTCAATGTCTCTGGTGATTCAACCAGAGCAGAAAAAAAGCCGTAGTAATCTTTGATCGTTTGGCTCACAAATATCTCTGAATTGTGAACAATGATGTCCTGGGTTTTTGACTCGTGGCTTTGCGTGAGTCGTTCCCCTTCCACCCCGATGACTTTCACTGAAATTGAGCGCGAATCTTTTTGGTAATCAGGGTATACTTTGGTAGCTCCGTTAGCAAATCGCAACCAAACAGGATATTCTTTGGGTTTTGCTAGCAAACCTTGCTTAAGGGAAATAGCATTGAGTTGTGAAGAACTTAACGAAGCGCGTTTGCCCAATTCCCGTTTAATCGCTTCCTCATCAAAGTCAAAAATTTCCAGAGTTCCTTTAACGCAAGCATGAGTTTTGGCGTGAGTATCTCGCAGCGCCCGCTCTTTATCCCCGTAAAGATTATCCATCCGAAGCTTGGCCTGCTCAACCAAAAGATCGTAATATTTGCGTTCGTCCTGTTCGGGATATTCGGTAAATAACTTTTTGTTCATAACATAACCTTCTGTTAATCGCTAAAAAAGGTTCTACACAAACCGTTGGCTCTGTTAAATAGTATAACTGCTGGTGCAATTGCTCCCGAATTGCCGTAGGCGATCGCTTGCGAAAATATCGCCTTTTTCTTCCAATACGGTTCAGTTAAGCCTGATCCCCCCTAGCCCCCCTTAATAAGGGGGGGACAAGAACTTACTCTTGCGTCCCCCTTATTAAGGGGGATTTAGGGGGATCTCCGGGGAATAAACAGTTTTAACTAAACCGTATTGCTTTTTCTTCCTCATTTTTGAGGGCGCAGGTGTCTTTGCGCCCCCACTACTTTGAGTCTTAGTTGTCAGCTACAACTTAAAGATCGAAGGAGACTTTGTACTTAGGATCGCTTGGAGGAACATTACGATTCACTAAATCAGAGACTGTTTTGGTATTTTGGATAATTTCCCAACCAACCTCAGAAAAAGTTTCCTTATTGAAGACTTTAGGCGATAACAAAGGATTAGTTAAAGCTTGGGAGAAAGCATCAATGCCAATTATCCGTGCTACTAAAGGCGGAATTGCTGAATTTTTGCGAACATCTTCAGCGTACAATCCCACAAATAATTCAATCTTATCAACATGACCGTACAACTCTTTTAATTTCTGTTGAGCGTATTCGTCACCCGTAATTTGATTGAAATCAGTCACCCTGGGATAACCACACATTTCGCGGTAATCGTTATAACTGGCTAACTGCGCCTGCCGTCCGAGTTTAACAGATGCTAGTTCGGTAGCATCAATAAATGTATAGGGTGTTCCTGCGATCTTAAAATCAGGTGTGTTAAACAAACCAATTCTAGTGCCTGGTTGGGAACAACTTTCTTCCATCAATGCACCCAACCCTTTATCGATTAACATCTGATTATTCCAGAGGGAATCGTACATGGATTGTTCTTTACCGTCATAGATAAAGGTTTCCGGAATCGCACTATGCCAGCGATAGACAAAACTAAACTCAATCGCCATCCAATTTTCTCGATACCAACTTTCGTTGGTAAAGGCTTCAGGATCGGCAAAGAACCTAAAATTATAGGGCGTAATGTGGAAAATGTACTCTTCCATAATGATATTGAGAACAATCACCATGAGAATATTTCTCGCGGTTTGGAAGAGCCTCTCATCGTCCCATTCCGGATAGCTTTTGGACAAAACATCACAAATTCGATTATGCTCCCTGATACATAAAGTGTTGAGCATGACATAGCCAACTTGGACGTTTGCCCGTTCAACTCCCATTGCAAATAGCTTGCTTTTCTTTTCGGGGGGTTGTCTTTTCTCATCATTAAGGGGTGCATGAAGACCTTCAAATTGAGGATCGATAATACCCTGCTCAGGATCGGCATAATAAAAGAGTGGATACTCTTCTTCTACGCCATCTTTGCGCTTGAGTTTTTGGGTTTTAAATTTACCGTCTTTGAAAGCTCTGAGCATATTTGTTTGTTTGCGGGTCAACCCGTAAACATTACACATATCAATCTGATGGTTGGAGGTATTTTTGAAGCGGTTTTCCTGATCGATCCGGAGAAAACTATCTGTAAACCACTGCACCCAATAGGGAAAGAGCAGAGTCGATTTTTCCGAATAAATGGTTTTTCCGTCTCTTTTTTGGAATAATGTCTTTACTTTGTCGAGTGGTGGTAAATTCCCTTCTTTGTTGAATTCTGGGTCTGGAGGTAAATGTCGCCCAGTATAAGTCTTGTCTGTAAGTGAATCCCAAGAGATGTAGGTATCAGTTTTCTTGGGATTATCTGTCCCTGGAATTTTGGGATCTAAGCCCATTAAGCTATAGGGAAGCGGGCGAGTCGGAAGTTTGTAAATGATGCTATTGAGAAAAAATTTGTTTAGTTTACGTTTCAGAGGCTCGTAACTTTGAACTAAGTCCCAAATTGGTTTGAAATGAGTCAACGTATATGCCAAAGCTTTGTTGCTGAATCCATCTCTAGATGTATCTCTTGTCATGATTGCTTTTCCTTTCGATTGTTGTAGATTAGGTAGATTACAAAGTCTTCTTATGTTCGCTTCTGAGAGATTGATAAAGTTCGATCATTTTTCTATATTTTCAATTACTTTGGAGAGAATTTTTTGCAGATTCTTAGGCCGATAGTCTTGGCGTTTTTTCAATCGCTCGATCGCGCTTTCATGAATATCCTCAAGGGTCTCCCCCACCTCGCGCCACTTGATTCCTGCCAATTTGAAGAACCCAGGATTGTTTTGAAATGGAGCCTTATAATCAGGCTGGATATCCTTAATGGCATCTGGGTGGAATTCAAGCTTCAATTCAAAGTCACTGATTTGATCCAACATCCACTTCAAGACAGCATCTGATAACCCGCGGTATTCTGGCGTACCACCGCCGATGCAGCCATGCTCGCCTGGAAACCAAACTTGACGAAGCTTCTGGTTCGGGGCATCAGGATTTTTCTTCATCAGGGTAACATCAAAGATTTCGCGAATTTCGTCGATCGCAACGGCGTGCAACGCATTCTCAATATCCTTATTTAAAGTGGTGTCGTGGAATTTGTACCTTGTTTTGATCTGTCCCTCAAACTTCTTCAAGGCGGGTACAAGAGGAATACCAAGGGCTCCAACGGTGTCGAAACAACCAAGCAAGGTAATCGGGACGCGATCGCCCTTATCTTTGCCGAATTTTTCGCGGAAACTCTTTGCTTCCGAATGCTTTGGTGAAATCTCTCGCTTACGGTAAAGCTCGTAAGCTTGTGATGCCATGGTAACGTTACGGCGGGATAGGAGACCGGAGCAATAGATCATCCCCGCTAGACTCCTGACTGTGTAAGCACCGCGACTGAACCCGAATAGATAGATTTCGTCACCCTGATCGTAGTTGAAAGAAAGAAAACGATAGGCATCTTGTATATTTTTATCGATTCCCAGCCCAGTGACTCCGCCCACAATCTTGTTACTGTCTACTCCAATTCCCTCGTCATAAAACACAATCTGCGGAACCCCGTCACTGGCTGTCCGTTTGACGGCCTGGGCAAGCCTAACCACATTAGTTGGGCAATGAGTATCTAGTTTGTTCCAAGTTCCATCACAGCAAACTATCAGACGTTTCCCTGGTTTCGTCATTTTTATATTCTCTCTTTGAATTTGAAATTGGAGAGCGAGCTGTCTTTGGTAATCGGTTACAAGAGAATTGCCAATTCCGGTGTTTCTATCGCCTGACAGCGATCGCTGATTATTGATTGCTGGAAATCGATATTTTGGTGGCAATCTTTAGCTTTTTCGATTCTCAGGATAGTAGTCTCAAAACACCATCAAGTCTAGTTGGCTGTATTAAAATGTTAATTTTATTTATATTTCTTAACTAAAAATTATAGTGTGAAATAGTAGGTTGGGTTCTGGGAAAGTCCTCGATTTACCTAAAACGTAAAAAATTCAGAGCGTGAAATAGTAGGATGGGTTCTGGGAAAATCCTCAATTCTCCTAACAGAAGTAGCGATCCGACGCCCTAGCTAACACACCTTTAAACACATTTACGCTCTGCCTTGTCAGCTTGTCAAACAGCTATATCTGATCGATTTGTCCGTTGGCTGCAAGATAATAGTGAGGTATTGGCTACAGAGGTATCAGGTTGGATGCTCTGTTGAGGTTAAAATTTGTTTCAATCACTCTCAGGTTTTCTGCGATGTGGTTGAAGTTTTTAACAATCTGTGGGTTTTTCTGGTTTCTCGATCGGCAAATTTGTGCGAAAACTTCCTAGCCCCGGTTAAATTTGAAACTTCCAAAAGTGGGGACGATCGACCGCAGCGACTGGCTACGAGGTTCTCGCACCAAAACCAAAGGCACAAGAGCAATCAGCCGCACAGTAGCCGAGAGGGCAAACACTGCTCCCAAACTCATGCCCGGAAGTTCGGCAAGAAAGCCGCCGGCGGTAGTTCCCAAAGCCCCAGCTAATCCCGAAACCGCTGCGCCGATCGCAAAATAAGTCGAAGGTTGCTCGATCGACGCTATCTCCATTTGAATATTGTTAGTACACAGCGCGATCGCCCCTAAAGTCGTTCCCCCCAGCAAGTGCAGCAGCGGCAGCCATACCCATAGGGCAAACGGGTAATTCCCCGTACCCAACCACAGCAAAGGCGTTATCGCCACCACCAGCCCAACCGCAATTAGCAGGGGGCGATTTCCCCAGCGATCGGCCAACTTACCCCAAAACATCAGCAGCACTAGATTTGCGCCGGAACTTAAGCTGGTGTAAATCGTTACCAAACTCACATCCAAGCTTAAATTTTTCAGCAGGTAGATATTAAAAAAAGGCGCGCTGAGATTAACAGCAAATGTCCACACACTGAAGTAAAGAATAAATATTAAAAAATTAGAATCTTTCAGCACAGAAGGCACAAAATCTGTTACTTGCTTTGCTTTTTTCTCTGTAAGTCGATCGCTCTGTGCATTTTTTTTGTATACCTGCGGATTCACATCAACCATCAAGGATTGACACCCCAAACTAATCATTCCCGCCAAAACACCCACCAATAAAACAATACCGTAGCCCAAAATTGGGCCGCCGTCCCAAGTTGACACTCCCAATCCCATCAACGGCACTGCCAGCAAAGTGATGAGGCTGACAGCACTGTTGCGAAAGCCAAAATAGCGTCCCCGCAAGCGCTGAGGAACCACAGCAGCCATCCAACTGAACCAGCTAGAATTGGCCAAAGCTGCCAGCATACTAGCTGCTACGACTGTTACCAGTGTCCATTGCAGCAGTTGGTCGAGGTCTGCGTGCTGGGAACCCCAAACAATTGCCACCGCCAGCACCAGCCACAGCAGCCGCGAAATGCTGAATACAAATAGGTTGTAGCAGCGGCGGCTGGTTGTCCGATCTGCGATGTAGGCTCCTAATGGTTGCAGGAGATTTACCACCATCGGAATAGCAAAGAATATACCTATTTCCACGCTACTCGCGCCGAGTTGCAGCAAGAAGTTGCTCAGCAGCACGCCGGTGGTCGCCGACTCGAAGATAGTGGCAAAAACGCCGTCTAGAGTTGAGGCTTTCAGGGTCGATCGAACGTCTTTTTTGGAAAATTTGAGAGCTATTTTTGGAGAGAGAACGAGCTGAAATATTTTCGGGTCTACTATTTCTACTATTTCTGCAGTCTGAAGAGATAGAGGTTCATTTAACTCTGCAACTGGTTCAACCATAGTCAATCGATTTTAGATTTTAGGTTTTAGATTGTAGATTGGATAATTGAAGTAACAGGGTTAGATAAAACCAGCCCCACCTTCAAGAGGCTAACTCGAAAGTAGGACTGGCACGTCCGGGTAATTCAGATCAATATAAATGACTTGCGATCGCTAGGACATCAACCGGTTGGGAGATATAAATTTGCTAATTGTGAAAAAGTAGGTTTTAGGGCTTAACCAGGAAGCGAGCGCAGCATTTGGCATACCAAAAATTTCTCGAATTCCGCCTCAAACAAGTGTCCCCAAGGGCAAAAGCAAATTTCGCGCGAGCTCATCGACTCGGCTCTGACACCTTTACGGCTAGGTAAATTTATAGAAGGAAAGACGATCGACTTGCCGAGTATCGCTGCTAACGATTTGTACCTAATTGCTGGAATCCGTTTGTTCAGTGCCAGCGCTCGCGATCGAGATTCCGAGTTTTTTGTGAAAATCGCCCCCAGGTGCCGGTAAAGCTTCGGAGTGGGTTATTGGCGATCCTCTACGGGGGCTCCGCTAACGCACCTCCACAAAAGTGTGGCTGCGATCGGCAACTGGTAGGACAAAATTATTACTTGACAAAAATCACCCTAACTGACGATAATAGCAAACCCTAAAATTAAGCTTAAATGTTTAAGGGGTATCAGTGCTAAGGCGTGATGTCGATCGCCAGCAAATTTACGTATTTCTGCATTTGATCGTGACTAAAACTCAACCTTTATCGGGGTATACACTGCCAGTATTTGCCTGTGCGGCCGCACTTGCAGCTTTGCGGTGCTTACGCGCAGGTATTCAGTCTCTAGATAGCGTATCAGTCAATTTACTGGAACCGCCAATAACGGCAGAAATTCCGATCGAACAGGCGTCTGTACTCAAAACTGATACCGCTTTAGGAGTGACTCGCTCCGATCCGGGGGACAATCTCGATCTGACTCGCAATACCCCCGTTTGGGCAATGGTGGAATTGGGGAATTGCGAAGAGGGAGAGCAGATTGTGATTCTCGGCGGTGAAGGTATAGGGCGTCACACAGTCGGTGGAGGGGCGGCGATCTATGATTACGCAATGCGGCTGCTGCGATCGAATCTGACCCTAAAACTCGCACGGGGCGAAAAAATTACTGTCACCCTGATTCTGCCGTCTGGGCGGCAACTAGCCACCCGCACTTCTAACGAAGCTTTCGGCGTGGTAGAAGGACTTTCGCTGCTGGGTACAACTGGCATTTCTCAACCGCTGAGTGCCCCTGGACAGTTGGAAGTTTACCGCGAACAACTGCAACAAAAAGCCGAATTGTTTGACTGTTTGGTTTTCTGCATCGGCGAAAACGGCTTGGATTTAGCGCGACAACTGGGGATTAATCCTGATAGGCTCGTCAAAACCGCTAACTGGCTCGGCCCGCTGCTGGTAGAAGCCGGATATCAGGGCGTGCAGTCAATTTTGCTGTTTGGCTATCACGGGAAACTGATGAAATTGGCGGCGGGGATTTTTCACACTCACCACCACCTCGCTGACGGGCGCAGGGAAATTCTCACAGCTTACTGTGCTAAAGCTGGAATGCCCGCCGATGCGTGTTCCGCAATTTTTGCCGCAGCGACAGCCGAAGAGGCTCTTGGGCAACTGCGGGCTTTAGACGCCGAGTTTGGGAGCAATTGGGTCGATCGAATTTATGGCGACATCGCCCGACAAATAGACTTGCGCTCATCGGATTGCATTTTTACTCACACTAACTTGCACATCCCCGTGGGCTCGGTAATGTTCGGGCGCGATCGCAAAATTATTGTTAAAAGTGATATAGGAGATACATTTTTGACCCAAATTTGTTAATCTAGTGTGAATATCCCTGAATTCTGTTTAAAACATCGCTCAGGGATAATATTTAACAAGTAATAATTCTTTGTCCCTAGACCTTAATTATACTAGGTTGCTTCGGGAAGCTATTTCTGAAGCAATAATTCAATTAATTAGGGTAAGGCTCGAAGTAAATCTATGCTTGCCCTGTGCCCGATTAATCGACTAACATCGCTGACTGCAATCTAGTATGAATAAGATTTATTCCTAGCGACTAATGGTTCCTCGCCTTCCTTAGAATTGTACTGAGACCGCGACAGATACCTCCGCTACTTTCGACCCAATTAGCAATTAGCAATTACGCAATAACCGTGACTACTCAAATAGAAACTGAATCCGTTCTCACAAACTCTTTTGTGGAGCAGATAGAGCGCCAGATAATCGTGATTCTCGACTTCGGTTCGCAATATTCCGAACTGATTGCTCGTCGAATTCGCGAAACTCAAGTATATTCAGAAGTTATTTCTTACCGCACTACGGCAGAACAGTTAAAAGCTATCAATCCTAAAGGAATTATTCTGTCAGGAGGCCCGAGTTCTGTATACGATGAAAGAGCTCCCCACTGCGACCCAGAAATTTGGAATTTGGGAATACCGGTGTTGGGAGTGTGTTACGGGATGCAGTTGATGGTAAAGCAGCTCGGAGGCACGGTTGAGCGGGCTAAGTTAGCCGAATACGGCAAGGCGTCGCTATTTATTGACGATCCTACGGATTTGCTGACAAATGTCGAAGAAGGCAGCACGATGTGGATGAGCCACGGAGACTCCTGTTCCGAGTTGCCGTCGGGTTTTGAGATCCTCGCTCACACAGACAATACTCCGTGTGCTGCTGTGGCTCACCACGAGAAAAATTTGTACGGGGTTCAGTTTCACCCCGAAGTAGTTCACTCGATCGGGGGAATAGCTTTAATTCGCAATTTTGTTTACCACATTTGCGAGTGCGAACCGACTTGGACGACTGCTACTTTTGTTGAGGAATCGATTCGCGAAATTCGCGCACAAGTGGGAGACAAACGAGTTTTGCTGGCTCTATCCGGCGGTGTAGATTCTTCTACTTTGGCTTTCTTGCTGCACAAGGCGATCGGCGACCAACTTACCTGTATGTTTATCGACCAAGGGTTTATGCGGAAGTATGAACCAGAACGGTTGGTAAAATTATTTAAAGAGCAATTCCACATTGACGTTGAGTATGTTAATGCTCGCGAACGCTTTTTAGCTCAACTTGAAGGGATTACCGATCCTGAAGTAAAACGTAAGCGGATCGGTCACGAATTTATCAACGTATTTGAAGAAGAATCGAAGCGTCTGGGCCCCTTTGACTACCTCGCCCAAGGTACTCTTTATCCTGATGTGATTGAGTCGGCTGACACTAATGCAGACCCGAAAAGTGGTGAGCGAGTTGCTGTTAAAATTAAAAGCCACCACAACGTCGGCGGTTTGCCGAAAGATTTGCGATTTAAGCTGATTGAACCGCTGCGAAAACTGTTTAAGGATGAGGTGCGAAAAGTCGGCCGGTCGATCGGGCTTCCTGAAGAAATCGTAAACCGACAACCTTTCCCCGGCCCGGGATTGGCGATTCGGATTATCGGAGAAGTTACCGCAGAGAGACTAAATATTTTGCGGGATGCTGACTTCATTGTTCGCCAAGAAATTAATCGGCACGGATTGTACGGTGAACTTTGGCAAGCTTTTGCAGTTTTGCTGCCGATTCGCAGTGTAGGCGTGATGGGCGATCAGCGCACTTATGCTTATCCCATAGTCTTGCGATTTATTAAGAGTGAAGACGGGATGACGGCTGACTGGGCGCGGGTTCCTTACGATTTGTTGGAACTGATCTCGAATCGGATTGTGAATGAGGTTAAGGGGGTGAACCGGGTGGTTTACGATATTACTTCTAAGCCGCCGGGAACGATCGAGTGGGAGTGATTTCTAGTTAGCGATTAAGTAGGCGGACTAATTTTTTTGTCTGTCTACTTATTTGGATTTTGGATAAAAAGTCAACAGTCGTTACTTGTTGACAAGTGATTGAAGAAGAGGTAGTTCTTCCTATGAAGGTCTGAAACATTTGCACAGCAAGAGGTTCAGACTCGTGAAAAACGAAAATTATCACTGTGACACTTGAAGGGCCGAAGGTTGGTTCTAACTGACATCTTGCACCATTCTCGATAAGCATTTTAGGAACAGGCTTTTCGGCCTGTTCCACAAGAAAATTCACTCTTTGTGGAACAGGCCGAAAAGCCTGTTCTTGAGAAGGGTGCAAGATGTGGGTTCTAATTGTTCCACCGCTGCATTGGTTTCAATGTTGTGACTTCGATCACTGGTAACACGGACTTGGTTCACCGAATATTTTCAGTATTATCACGGAAAAAAACTAGCACCATCACTTGCTCTTAGAAGAAACCACGAGATGATTAAGGTGTCGAGTTCAAAACAATTTCATGTCTCCAGTTAATCTTCTCCCCGGCGCTATCAACGAATTAATTGCCACTGTCACCGATACTCACCGCGTTACCAAAGCTGACCGCTACGGCATGATGGCCGCCATCCTCGATGAGTCTATCAGTGAAGAAGAACGTGGCTCACTCGATCGTCTGATTCGCTCCCTGGTCAAAGGTAGGATTCAAGTCAGTGATGAACTCTCCATCGTCTCCTAAGCAGAAAGCTCGTTGAGAACTCGACACTCTACAAGAGCTTTCGATTGGGAAAGTTTAGGCAAGTCACTGATACAACTCTCTAGGGATAGCTTTTTGTATAATGCACTTTTGAGATAGACGATTAGCATTCACAACGTCATAAACATTATGACGGATAGCTGTATTCAGCAACGCCGAAAAAATATATAGAACATCCACACCATTCGGCTAACTAAGAAAGAAAGAACACGGGGGCTGAAGTCCGCCGTGTCGCTTCCCTCTGGGGACTAAAGTCTCGCTCGTTTCCCACATCCCGTATTATTTTTAGGATTTATTAATTTGCCCTCTAATTTTAGGATGGTAATTATATCAAGTCTGAGCGATCGATCGCCATACCGCAGCCTATGGGGGTTGACGAATATTTGCATTAGGAATCCGAGTTCCGGGTGAATCCGTCCCTAAAGGATTGGAATGCTTTCCTAACTATCGGCCTATATTGCGCTTCATGCGATCGAGTTCTTCGTCTGCTTCCCAGCGTTGAAACTTTTCTTCTAAAGGATCTGCCGCATTAAAACTGTTATAATTTGAACTCTGATTCCAACCCTTTGTATCCCAATTTGGCTCTGTTTTAGTGGTAGGGCGAGTTGCGGCTTCTGCCGCTTTGGCTCGGACTTCTTTTCGCCGTACTTGAATTTGGCGGTACAGTTCTTTTGCTTTTTCAATCCGTTCTTTGCAGCCTTGCATTTGACCCCAGCGCTGATTTCCCTGACGCAGCAAAGCGGCTTGTCGCTCTTGGGCGGCTTGAGCTAAATCGAGCCTTTGAGCAGCTTTAGCTTTGTTGATCCGATCGTTCCAGCGCTGAATTTCTTGGGCGGCCGAGAGGATTTCGGCTTGCAGTTTTTTCTCTTGTTTTTGGATATCGAGAATCAGCCGCAGAGTGTCTTCTTCTTGTTCCTTCAGTTGTTCTTCTATTGCCTGCAATTCCAGATGGGGATTGCTACGCAAAAATTCTTCTAATCTGGTTTCTAGAAAGCGGCTGAAATCATCAAATAAGCCCATTTTTTATAATTCCTCAGTCAATCGATTTTAGATTTTAGATTTTAGATTTTAGATTTTAGATTTTAGCATTGACCCCACGGATAAATTCGGGGGGCAAGTTTCTCGGATACAGGTTTTTTATTTCTGGACGGATGAATCCGGGGGCTTGTATCCTGGATGCTTTCGGTCATTAGTCATTGGTCATTAGTCATTGGTCATTAGTTATTAGTCATTGGTTCTTAGTCACTGGCGATCGATCATCGGTCATTAGTTGTCGGTTATTATAACTGTTTTCACTGCTCGTGATATACAGCCCGATCGCTGCCCATTACCGATTACCGATGATCTAACTCATAACTAATGACTAATGACTCATAACTGATGACTGATTAGAACTTTTGTCCTACAAAAACCGATCGCACATCTCCTCCCTTGCGAATCACTGCTTCTTGATTTTTGATTTCTGCCAGCGTCCAACCGCTAGCGCCGATGCTTTCGCCGACATAAATTCTGCGGGCTACGCCGTCTACTTCAAACAAAGCAGCCGATCGATCGCCCAACTCCAAAATCCCAACCAACGTGTGCGCGGAAGTCGGGGCGCTGCTGACGGCCGGTGCCGATTGCTCGGGCGCGGGCGCGGATTGCTGGGCTGGGGGCGCTGGTGCCGGTTCGGTTTCGCGAGCCAAAATCTTTGGCTGGGGAGACTCCGAGGGGGAAGGGGAAGCGGCGAGGGGATCTCGATTGCCTGCAGCGGCGATCGCACGACCCGAGGCTGGAGCAGCCGGTGAGGGGGAAACTGCGCCGGTTTGAGGAGCCGCCGGAGCCGCCGGAGCCGCCGGAGCCGCAGCCACCTGAGCAGGCGGAGCCACAGTCACCTGAGCGGGGGGAGGGATGACTACGATTTGGGGTGCTGGTGCTCCCGGCTGTGCGCCGGCTTGTTCTAGGGCATCAGCGATGCGGTTGACTGCTGAAGACAGACCTGCGGTTGCGGGCGGCGCGCCGGAAATTTGAATGCTCGGCAGCGTCCCTGGGGTGGGGGCTGCGGGAACTCCTGCAAGTTGCGGGTTAGCTTGGGGTGCTTTTTTTTGTTCGATCGCTTCTAGGGAGCGCTGCACGTATTCCACAAACTGGGTATCTGGTGCTGTTTTGCCACTTGCTGCGGGTGTCTCTGGTGCGGGGGCGGCGGGCAAGCGCACGAGTCCCGACCTGCTTGCGAGCCATAACCCCATGACTAGCAGCAGCGACCCAAATGCTGCTCCCAGCAGCATTCTGTCGAATGATTGTTTGGACTGCTGTTTTTTGGTTGTTTCTAGGGCGACTTGGCGGGCGATCGCTTCTACGTCTTTTTCGCCCTGCTGCGACTGGGGGGGTGCCAACTGCGACAAAACTATTTGAGGTACCGAGATCGACTTGAGCGCCACGAATTCTGGCTGCACTGGTTCCGATGGCAGTCCGCTGCTGCCGTCGAATGCTCGATCGACTCCTTCAAACAGTTCGTCCATCAACCGATCGGCGTAGGACTCTACTGCCACTGCTTCGGCTGGCACTGTTTCCACCGTCGCCCTCACGGCGATCGGCTCTGACGCTGATTCCAAAGACATCTGTTCGGCGATTACTTTTTGAGGCATAGTTTTCTGTTTGCTCCCGCTCCTCGACAACCCTGAGATTCTCAACTATCAGACTTCTACAGGATACTTGTGATGTTGACCAATTCTTGGCTCAGAACAGGTCAATTGTATCTCACCCATCACCATATTTTTAGTCCTCGGCCAACTTACTTTGCCCGATCGACTTTTGTTTTACCTGTTTTGGGACTTTTCGCCCCTGTTTTCTGCTGCCAGTCTTATTTGCTTACCCTGACTTTTACTGCATATTCTACTGCTTTTGTCAACCCCACCCTCCGGGTCTTCACAGTTTTTGACATACAGCTTTACTTTATGCTCTCGAAAAAAAGCGGGTTTTTTGTCGCTGTTTCCGATCTCATTGCTGCTTTGACAAGGATTTCAGACTTTTACTCGTCTTAAGTTTGTTAGTCAGCTTGCTTGACAGTAGTAACAGGTTGCAGATTTTCTCATAAGTCATGGCTGCAACAGTGGTAACAACCGCTGTAATTCCCCACAAGCTGCCTGAAGCGATCGCGGCGCATCTTCTGGTAAGCTCTGAGAATAACATCGATCGGCTAAATCCTCAACAGCGGTTTTGCAAACAGCCTCATTATTCTCAAATTTTGCATAAGCAGCCTCCTCATTCACAGCTTCTCCCTGCAAATAGTGTATCCAAGTCTCAATATTGCGCTTGGGAACAAAAATCGCGATCGCCTCATTCGGTTCCCTAATTTCCTGCTTATGTTCATCAAGCACACTAGCTAACCAATTAAGTCTTGCTGCCAGCGTACCCGTATCTGCATCAATTAACACAACTAATCCAATCGCCACCCGGTTTTTATTCTGGCGATAAGCTTTCACTTCCTCCGGATACTGACTGCGTACATACTGTTCTCCAGATTGGCTACCTTTCGGACAAATATTAGCTCTAAATTGACCTGTAAAACCTCGCTTTTTTAGGAAATAACGAGCAAAAACTTCCTGCTGTCTGTCCTCGCAGAGAATGACAATCTGAACTCTACGCTGACTCATTCAACCATCCCCGTGCAATCAGTTCAGAAACTGGCAATCCCGAATTGTCCGCTACTTCCTTGCTAATTCGTTTGAGTCGAACAGCAGCATTGCTTTGACGCTCAAACCAATAGCCAATCGGTGAAGCTAAAAGATAGTTAATTAACTCAGGATGGTGAGAAATTAGTAATGTTTGAAGTTTTCCCTCGCTACAAAGGTCATAAAGCTCAATCAGCCAGGGTTGAATTTCTGGCAAGGCTAAAAAGTTTTCCGGTTCATCAATCCACAAGGTATAATCTTCAGATTTAGTACCGTAAATCAGCGCGTATAAAGCAACTAATGTTTTTTGTCCGTCCGACAATTCTCTGAGACGATATTCAATTGGCTTGCTGTTATCTGTTTGTCCTGAAAACCGCAGTTTTAACACCACATTATCTTCGCTTACTCGCTCAAACTTAAAATTGTTGAATCCATCCAACACATCTCTTAAAATATTTCCAATCTCAGCAACTTTACCTTGGTCTTCAGATAAGTAGCGATACCAAGAAACAAAATTTTCCATCTTAGGAGTCAAACGCCTTTGTTCTTGGCTACTTTCATCAACCATCAAGCTGGGTACAACTTGCACGATGATAAATCGCGCCATCCGTTCTCTAAACCAAGTTAACTTCGTGTTGTCGTTTCTTGGCATTAATGAAGGCAGAATAGATTGCGACCAGTCAAACTGGTATTTCGGGCCCGGTGAATAATCATCTCGATAGAGTTGAACTTCGCCGAATTCAAATTGTAGTAAAGGCTGGTTATCAAAGAGCAGACTCTCGTACCTAACACGACATTTATCTCCATACTCATCGATTTGTAATTGATATGTGTAGCAGCCGTCATTACCGAGAATTTCTAGCTCGAAACGCTGAATTTGTAAGGTTTGCCAGCGGGTGAAGTCCGCAGGTCTGAAAATTCCTTCTACCTTACTCTCACCGCTGACTAATGCTTGGATTTTCTGCAAGACTTCAAAAACTGTTGATTTACCCGATCCGTTAGAACCCAGAAATAGATTAATGGCATCAAAATCTAGTTCAAAATTTACCAAACAGCGAAAATTGTCAATATATATTCGTTTCAGCATGGGATTTTTTCACTCATAATTCCTCTAGCTCCTGTCATTGTTAACAGGAGCTAAACACAACACTCGGACAGCCCAAATTAACCAACCCGTTCGGCTAACTCCAACCAGCGCTCAGTCGCATTATCGATCTCCTGCGTCAACTGAGCCAAACGATCCGATAACTTCTTCATCTCTGCAAACTCGCTCGGAGCATTGTGAGACAAAATCTTCTCAATGTCTTCTTTTTCAGCTTCCATCTTCGGAATTTGACTTTCTAATTGTTCGTATTCCCGCTTCTCATTGAAGGAAACTTTGGTTGATTTTTGAGTGGAATTTGTAGATTTTGAATTGTTAGATTCAACGGTGCGTGTAAGTTTTTCTTTTTCTTTTTGTTCTTTGATTTCTTTGTCTTCTTCGGCTTTCTTGTAGTCTAAATACACCGAATAATTGCCGGGATACAAGCGCAAATTGCCCCCAGGCTCCAAGGCGAAAACCATGTCTATCGTGCGATCGAGAAAATAGCGATCGTGCGACACCACAATCACGCAGCCGTTAAAATCTTCGAGATAATCCTCCAAAACCGCCAAAGTCTGCACGTCCAGGTCGTTTGTCGGTTCGTCCAAAATCAGCACGTTTGGCGCACTCATCAGCACCTTCAACAGAAATAATCGGCGCTTTTCCCCGCCCGAAAGTTTGTTAATCGGTGCATACTGTTGGTTCGGTGGAAACAGAAACTTTTCCAACATTTGAGAAGCGGTAATGATTTCGCCGTCCGCCGTTTGCACCAACTCTGCCACACTTTTCAAGTATTCAATAACTCGCTGGTCTTCGTTCGGTGTCAAATCCTCCGAATGCTGGTCAAAATAACCGATATGAATGGTTGTGCCAATTTCGACAGTACCCGAATCCGGCTGAATGCGTCCGGTGATGATATCCATCAGCGTCGATTTTCCCGCACCGTTGCAGCCAATAATTCCTATCCGGTCTTCGGGAGTGAAATTGTAGGTAAAATCTTTAATTAAAGTGCGATCGCCGTAAGCTTTACAGATATTCAGTAACTCAATCACCTTCTTACCAATCCGGCGGCCCGCTGTGGCAATTTCGACTTTGCCGTTGGCTGTTTTGAACTCCTGGGCTCGCATATCTTTAATGCGATCGATCCGAGCTTTTTGCTTGGTACTCCGCGCTTTTGGCCCGCGTTTGAGCCATTCCAATTCGCGCCGCAATACTCCCGCGTGTTTGCGAACACTGCTGGCGGCGGATTCTTCAGCTAGGGCTTTTTTCTCCAAGTAATAAGCGTAATTGCCAGCATAATTGTAAAGGTCGCCGCGATCGATCTCCAGGATGCGATTGGTGACGCGATCGAGAAAATAGCGATCGTGCGTAATCAGCAGCAAAGCACCGCGATAGCCGTTCAAATAATTCTGCAACCACTCCACAGACAGCGCATCCAAGTGGTTTGTCGGTTCATCCATCAGCAACACATCGGGCTCGGACAACAAAGCCGTTGCTAAGGCAATTCGCTTGCGGTAGCCGCCCGACAAGTCGGCAATTTTCGCATCAAAATCCTCAATCCCCAACTTGGTCAAAATCAATTTCGCCTTGGTTTCCAAGTCCCACGCATCCACCTCATCAATGCGTTCAGACACCGCAGACAGACGCGCCATCAACTTGTCTGTATCGCCTTTGCCGTGGGACAGTTGATCGGAAATTTCCTCGTATTCTCGCACTAAAGCCATTTGTTCGCCGCTGTCGGCAAATACTTGCTCTAAGACAGTGTGATTTTCGTCTAAATCCGGCTGTTGGGGGAGATAGACAATTGTAGACCCTGGATTGACCCAGCGATCGCCAGAGTCGATCGACTCCATACCCGCAATCATTTTCAGCAGGGTTGATTTGCCCGAACCGTTGGTGCCGATGAGTCCGACTTTATCGCCTTCATCCAGGCTGAAGCTGGCATCTGTCAAGAGTTCCTTGATGCCGAAGTCTTTTTTGATCGATCGCAGAGTAAAAATAGTCATGAGTATAGAAAGTCATTTACCTGACTTAGTTTAACGCAAGTTCGATCGAGTCCGGTTGCATCCGTATGGTCTGTCATTCGGATGGTAAGTCATTGTGGGGCGATCGATGGAAAACTCAGATTGTTGGCTACGCAGCAAGGAAGTGATTTTAGGTTGAGCGTTTCTAAGACGTTTTGCTGCTTCGATGTGGGTCAATAAAATTGAGAATTGATAATTACTACCAGGTCAAAAATAGACTAACTATTATATTTAAAATAAGTTATAAAAGTTTTTCAAATTACTATCCCCAGCAACTCCATGCTTTCCTACTTAATACTTCTTAAAGTGTTGTTTATTTGGGTTTATTTTTGATTTTTTTAGGTATTTATTGTATTCAGTAGGAATTCAAATAAAAATACTACGGAAACAACTTTTTTTACTTTATTTTTTATCAAACATTAACTTGGGTATGACGAGGAGATTGACAAACAAAAACCCTCTAGGTAAAATGAGGAAAAAAGCACGGATAATTCCCAAATGAACGATCGATCCTCAGCAGATTTGATATCACCCGCAGAGTTACACCGCCAGCTTAATGACTTACTCAAGCAACTATCACCAGAACGATTACAAGTGCTTGCTGATTTTGCGGCTTACTTAGCAAATGCTGAAAGCGAAGCTGCAACTCAAGAACTTTTGGAAATTTCTGGATTGCTAGAGCGAGTTAAGCAAAATCAAGCAACTCCTAAAACTGATTACACAACCTGGAGAAGTCTTCGCTCCGATGTATGAAGTTGTTCTCCATCCTGATGCTCAAAAGGTTTATGTCAATGCTGACAAAGCCCTAGCGAAGAAAATTGCCCGATGTTTGGAGCAGTTAGAACAAACTCCTCAGTTGCACCCTAACATTAAAGCCCTCAAAGGAGATTATGCAGGGTACTATCGCTACCGAATCGGGGACTACAGAGTGATTTACTCGATCGACGATGAAGTGGTGCAGGTATTTGTTGTGGCGATCGCTCATCGCAGTCAAGTCTATGAACCGTGAGGGCGAGTTAGTCAGCCCAGCAACAAGAGCGATCGATTTAATCAGTAAACGATCGACTCCATATCGGCAATCATTTTCAGCAGGGCTGATTTGCCGGAACCGTTGGTGCCGATGAGTCCGACTTTATCGCCTTCATCGAGGCTGAAACTGGCATCTGTCAAGAGTTCCTTGATGCCGAAGTCTTTTTTGATCGATCGTAGAGTAAAAATAGTCATGAGTATATAAGATGATTCACCTAATTTTAGGGTAGCATTCATTAGGGAATTTGAAATAATCCCCTAAATTAAATCTAATAATACTAGGAGATGTGCAATGCAGCAAATATTACTTTTCGGCAAGGATCACAAGTTTTTTCCTTGGTGTGATGGGTTTGAAATTAAGGGTAACGGTAGCATTGATTTTAGTGTATCTGGAGTTAATAAACTTCAGATACAAGAGGGTAAAGATATTAACTGGATGAATCTTATAGACTCACAATTACATAATTTGGCTAGCCAAGAAGAAATAATTGACCTAGGATATCGTCATAGTGGGGGAGATGAATTTGCATTTTACGACAAATACATATCAAGGCTTTGGAAGAAACTAGAGACTTACTGTAATCAGGAGTCCACTGCCGAAAGAGATTTTTTTAATTTATATTGTCATTTGTGCTGTCGAGATTATCATGGGGGAGCATCGTTACCAGCCCTAATTCCTCATGTTTACGTTAATTGGAATTTTTCCAAAGAAGAAAGAGCGAATAGAAAAAAGCCCTTTATTGTAGACTTCATATTCAAGAGTTCTGCGTTCGGAACCAACGACATAGTTGTTGTTGAGATTGATGGTCAATCTCACTACGCTAGGTATGATGATACTAAGAGACCAAAATATGAGCTTTCTGAAGATGTATATGCTGAACATTTAAAGAAGGATCGATGGTTGAGGAAGCAGGGATTTAAAGTTTTTAGAATTGGAAATAGTGAAATTAAGACTATCACATCATCGCCGGAAAAGGATAAACTCGATATTTTTCATGATTTCTTTACCGAAGTATTTGGAGAAATTGTTTTTATTGCGCGATAGGGGATTTGATTATAATCCATACTCTCCCTCGCATAACCGCAGTAGAACAGCGCTATAATAGACATAATCATAATCAGACTGGCGGTTTGTAAAGTGGATATTCTAATTGAGTCAACAAAGGGCTTTGAGAAAGATATTGCTAAGTTGAGTGAAGACGAAAGAGCAGCAGTGATTAAAAAAATCAACGATTGCGCTAGCCTCTTTCCAACTAAAAAATCTGATGTCTATCGTAAGCTGCGCCGCCTGCGCTTACCGACAAATCTTAATGGTTACGAATCTTCACTCTACACACTACGGATTTCTCGAACACTAAGGGTGATTTGGGCAGTTGACGAAGATCCAATTTTTGGGCAAGTTATTTTTACTCTTTTTCGAGCCGTCAAACACGAAGAACTCGATCGAGCATATCACGGTGTAGCAGAGTCTCTATATCAAGATATGCTTCACCACACTCTAGAAGCTGCCCAGATATCGTAAGCTTATTTATGGCACAGACTATTACACTCTGCGATGAATATGGCATTATTTACGAAGCCCTGAAGATTTGGCCAGATGATGAGCTAAAGATTTGTTTTCTTGAAGCTTTGGCAGAATTGGAAGACAACGAATGTCACAGAACGAGAAAATTTCCAAAGACGAGACTGCACAAAGTAAAGGGTGTGAAGCAGGCAATTTATCGTGCTGATATGGATAAAGTCTCAGGCTGGCGTATCCACGTTCAATACATTAATGGACAAATTCATCTCAAGGATATTATTGAGGGGCAAAGGCACGATGATGTAATTGAGGTGATAAAATTTAAGAAGGTACGCTATGAGTAGTTCTCAGTAAAACGACATTTGTACTATAATTCAAATACCAACCTTTGTTGGAGTATTTTTTTATGTCCTTGCAAGAGCTTAAAGAAAAAGCCAGCCAACTATCAGTCAGCGATCGCCTTGCCCTGCTAGGTGCGATCGTTCAATCCCTGCAAAGTACACCAGAAATCGAGAATTGGCAATATTTAATTGCACGCCCTCATGCTTGGCGCAAACAACTTTACATTAAGGGGCGTAAATTACTGGCATCGACTATTTGGCGAGACATGACTGCCAATCAGATGTCACCCGAACAAGCTGCCGAAAATTGGGATTTACCGTTGTCTGCTATCTATGAGGCGATTGATTACTGTCAGAAACATCAAGAAATTTTAAAATTAGAAGCAGACGAGGAACGCTATCGATTGGAAGTAAAAGGAGTGCAAGTTGAGCCTACGAATGCTGCTTGACGAAGATTCTCAAGCAAAGTATTTAGTCAATCTTCTTGAGGCAGCCGGTCACGATGTAGCCACAGTCAATACATTGGATTTAATGAATCATCCAGATTCAGTCGTGCTAGACGCTGCCAGAGAAAATCAGAGAGTGCTGCTTACACGCAATTGTGATGACTTTCAGCAATTGCATCAAGCGAACCCAGAACATTCAGGAATTTTGGCAGTTTATCAAGATCCTGAAGCTTCTAAGAATATGAGTTACCAGGCGATTGTGAAGGCAATTGATAATTTAGAGACGGCAGAATATGACCTCAATAATCAGTTTGTGGTTCTCAATCAATGGAGTTATTAATTTATCAGAAACCAGGAAGAGATTCTAGTTGTTCACTTAGAATCTGCATAGATGACGAGGAAGCTGAATGAAAACCCCGATCGCCCTACCAATTGACCAAATCACCAAATTCTGTCAACATTGGCAAATCATCGAACTCTCCCTCTTTGGTTCGATCCTTCGCGACGACTTTCATGCACACAGCGACATCGATATCTGGCGTTGCTGATTTACGGTATGAAAGGCTAAATATGCCAGTCATAGAAACCAGTATCGACAAAGCTTGAGGATTTTCAACTGATTTTTTTCATACCCTGATTAAGCAACGCCCTCAAGCATTCTATTAAGTTATTAATACATTACTTGAAGTTTGACGATATTCCCATTCCTGGGGCATTCATACCTTGATTCAGCAACGCCGAAAGTTTCAACAAAAAATTCAACAGACACCAGCCACCAAGACGCGGGCTAGCAGTACGCACCTTACTTGTATCTAGAGACGGGTTGTTTCAACAATATCTTCTCTACCTTTAGGCATAGATAAACCCGCCCCTATCTAACCAGACAAAAATAAAGTTTTGAGTAAGAAGGCGGGGGTGGAAAGTACGAATGCAGATTGTAGGGTTTCCTTGCCTGTCATTCCCAAGTGCGATCGCCGAAGATAAGGGTATAGAAATTAAACGGCTGGTTTTCACCCGCCCTTACACAAAATGAACTCACAACTAGAACAACAAGTAACAATTCTACAAGACGAAACAGCAGCGGCCGGAAATTCAGCCAACCCAACAGTTGAAACTCATGTATTCGCCTCAGAATTTGCCACAGAGGAAAAAGTCAGAGTGGAAGAATTTAAGATTAGCGGCGACAGCCTAATTGGTAAAGTCAAAGAACTAATTCAGCAAGGAAAACTCCGCCGCCTCGTCATCAAAAACTCGCAAGGGCGGACTTTGGCAGACATTCCGCTGATGGCGGGATTAGTAGGCGGCGTTGCGGGCTCAGTAGTATTTCCAATTGCTGCTGTACTTGCTACAGTGGGGGCAGTTGCCGCTCATTTGACTGTAGCAATCGAGCGCAAAGAATAGTCATTAGTAATTAAAAATCTTCTCTTCAAGTCCGCGAAGGCGGACTTTGTTTGTTTAGTAGCGATTTCAATCGCCGAATTGTCTGATCAACGCAAATTATCCGGTACCCTCGCCGCAGGTGGGTCTAAATAATTGTAAACAATGCGCGAAATTCGACGGACAAAATCTCTCACAATCCGGTCATTGTAAGGCCGCTTGACAAAGATTGCGGCTAAATAACGCTTACCGTTGGGCATATCAATAATTCCCGCATCGCCAACCACAAAGCCGATATCTCCGGTTTTGTCAGCAATAACTGCACCGGGACCCAAACCGGAGGGCAACAGCGTTCTAGTTGTATTATGCCGCAATAATTCTAAAGCTTGTTCGCGACTGGATTCAGAGACTAATTTATCGCAAGACAGCATCGCCAGCAACTTTACCATATCCACAGAACTTGTGGTATTTGTTCCTTGAAAATCGCCGAGCCAATTGCGAATTCTGGTGTCAGTTAATCCCCAACTGCGAAAACGTTCGTTGAGTTGACCCATTCCCCCCAAACGTTCAATAATCATGTTGGTGGCTGTGCACTTTTAGAGTCATGTTTAAAGAGAAAGAGTTGAACGGCTGCAACGATAAAGCGGCTGAAAAAACGTTTTCAACCGCTTTCGAGACGAAGCACCTAGCATGATACAGTCAACTCTTGCCCGCAGCCGTATTTTTTTTATTTTCTTTGAGAGTATTCCGTTTCCGGGACTCCTATCAAATCCGGTTCTCTTACCCCTTTTTCTTCGAGTCTCGCGCAGGCGGACGAAACTTTGTACAATGGCGAATTCTCTTGGGAGAATTCTTGTTTTGTAGGCACTAATTTTCTTCACATGAGATGAATTCAAATTAGGCCACTTCCCGATTTCTAGCATCTTCGAGGGAGTCGATCGCGGCTTTGAGAAAAACTTTTCCTTTAGCAACAAATCGGCGATCGCTCAAAGGATCGTAAGCTTCCCAATTACCGCTAACTTCGCGATCGCACCACAAAAACCAGCAGCGGTAGATTTCCCCGCTATCTATATCATCGCACAAAGCCAGCCAATCATCCCCCGTGAGAGCGCTGGCATCTAATGCTACCAATTCCACCCATGCAAGTGCAGTGCAGGCATCGATCGCCTCAGCGTCAACCGAGTCAGATTTGGTAGCTATAGGTTGTGGCGAACACAGTGTAGACTTCATAATTTCTCCTTAATTAAATGAATGAATTTGCCTATTTATGGAACTGACCCGGTACGCCAAGTGGAAAAACTGTGTTTTGAGAAATTTCTGGTTCGTCAAATTTACCAGCGGCTGATGCTTCTGTTAAATTATTAAGTGTATTAATTGTGAAAATGGCGGCGGTTCCCAAAGCGGCCATTGCCAGTCTGTGTAAGATTTTGCTCATTTGGCTGCTCCTTTTTTGCTTGGTGTATCTACTCTAAAAAGTTAAGTGGTGATTAGCGGCGGAGATTGGGGAGTTAAGAAAAACTTTTTATCCTAAAATATATTCAACTGTTGAAGCCGTTATCAGGACAGAGTTTGAGGAGTCGATCGCCCAAAAACCCTCTCGCAGTAAAATCCCTTAAATTCCGGCTGGCTGATTATCTTCCTTAAAATCGCCTAAAATAGGGACTTAAGGCGTTAAAATTTCTAGATTCGTTCCCCTTTCACTGCAAGCGAAGTGCTCAAGTCAAAACGCGATCGCGGTCGCATTCTCACTGCCTCTGGCTTAAAGAAACTTAACGAGGCGCTCCAAGAATGGTCTGACCGATATAACCTTAGAGGTACTCTGACTGAAATCGAGGCCGAGTCGGGCGTCGGTGCCGATACAGTCAGCAAAATTAAGCAGGGTAGAGAAGGTGCGGATTTGAGTAAAATTCGGCAGTTGTTCGCGGCTTTTGAAATGAATCTGGCGAATGGCGACCACCGATCGGCTAAACTTGAGGAAGCGGAAAATTTAGACGAGCTGGACAATTTGCCGCCAGCGGGAGAAACAGCCACCAGCAGCAGAATTGTTAAAGTATTTGTGAGTTATCGCAGCGCCGAACCCGATCGCGAGTTGGGAAAACACTTAGAAACGGCCTTAAGCGCGATCGGTCATACAGTTTTCACAGCAGAAAATAACATTAGATTAGGAGATAATTGGTTCGATCGCATTAATTTCTTTCTCCAAGAATGCGATTATTTGCTGCTACTGTTGCCGCCAACGGAAACCCAAAGCGAACTACTAACATATCAAGTTCAGAAAGCAAAAGAACTGCAAGACTCCCGCCCTGACAAAAAACCAATAATTCTCCCCATCCGCGTCGGTTTTCCCCTGAACGCGCCTCTAAATCACGATTTGCGTGGCTATCTGTACCGCATCAAACAGAGGGAATGGAAAACCACCGCCGACACTCCAATTATTATCGAAGAAGTTCTGAACTTGCTAGCAGAAACTCCCGCACCAGTCACGGAGGAAACGGAAGATTTAACACAAAAACAACTATTAGAAATTAGCAGCGACGAAATACCTCTACCCGCCGCCGAACCGGAATTACCGGGAGGACAAGTCGATGTCGCTTCTCAATTTTATGTAGAACGCCAGCCCATCGAAGAACGCTGCTATCAAACTATTGTGCAGCCCAGCGCGTTAATTAGAATTAAAGCGCCGAGACAAATGGGCAAAACTTCCTTGATGGCAAGAATTTTGCATCACGGAGCCCGTCAAGGCTATTGCACCGTGCCGCTAACTTTTCAGTTAGTAGATAAAGCCGTATTTGCAAACTTAGATAAATTCTTAAAGTGGTTTTGCGCTTACGTCGGCCGCGAGTTGCACTTACCCAATCAATTAGACGATTATTGGGACGAGATTTTTGGCAGCAAAGTCAACTGCAAAGATTACTTTGAAAAATACATTTTGCCGCAAATCGACAGTCCTTTAATTTTAGGATTAGACGAGATCGATCGCGTTTTCCAATATCCCGACATTGCCGAAGACTTTTTAGGACTGCTGCGGGCGTGGCACGAAGAATCGAAGCGGCGCGACATCTGGAAAAAACTGCGATTAATTGTAGTTCACTCCACCGAAGTTTACATCCCGATGAACATCAATCAATCGCCTTTCAACGTCGGACTTCCCGTAGATTTGCCCGAATTCAACTCTCAGCAAATACAAGATTTAGCAGCGCGCCACAACTTGAATTGGTCGGAGGCAGAAGTTGAGGAATTGATGGCAATTGTCGGCGGTCATCCGTATTTAGTGCGAGTTGCATTATATCACATTTCGCGATCGGATTTGACACTCGATGAATTAAAAGAAAGTGCGATCGCAGATGCGGGAATTTACAGCGACCATTTGCGCCGGCAATTGTGGAATTTGGAAGAATATCCAGAGTTGGCGCAGGGGATGAGAGAGATTGTGGCGGCGGACTCTCCGGTGCAATTAAAGGCGATGCAGGCGTTTAAGTTGGACAGTTTGGGGTTGGTGAAATTGCAGGGGAACGAGTGCGTGCCGAGGTGCGAACTGTACCGACAATACTTTACAACACATTTAGGAGTTAATTAATTGGATATTTTAGCTCGTTAATGACGTAGAATTAGCAGTATGGGGAAAGAGCAGCACAAATATCGCAAAAGAGCGATCGCCCCGGCTTTCCCCTGTGCAGTATCAACGTAAAATAGGATCGATGACTGAAGAAACTGTCACTCTGAGAAAGTCTCTTGACTTAGATAAATTAATTCCACTTTTGCCACAAGCAGAAGATATTAACTACTGGCGCGATATCAACCCCAATTCAACTATTTCTGATCGACCATTTGAAGGCTTTTCAGAAGTTTCGGGAATCCCAAAAGCAGAAATTGACGAGTACAGGCTGCAACTGCGAGAAGAAGGCTATTTCCAAACACCTAGCGTCATACCTGCTGCGACTATTCACCAGATGCGCGACTGTATAGAAAATGTCCGAAAAGCCGGGTTTCCGACAATGTTTGCCCTCGTCTACGATGTCTTCTATCAAGCATTTGGTTACTTTAACTCAACCTTGACAGGAATTTTGGGGAACGGCTACAAGCTAGTTCCCAATTTTTGGGTTTATTACATAGAAACTTCTGACAGCGGCAAAGGATTTGAGCCACACCGCGACGCCGAGTACGAAAATACTATAGACTCCAACGGTATGCCGACAGTGCTTACTCTCTGGGTGACAATTACTGAGGCGAATCCCCTCAATTCATGTATGTACATGATTCCGGCAAACCGCGATCCAGAGTATGCTGAAGCTATCAAAAATCTCAAGACGAAAGCTACTAAATTTGCCTTGGAAGATATCCGGGCTTTACCTACACAAGCTGGTACTCTATCGTGCTGGGATCAATACGTTTTTCACTGGGGAAGCCGCAGCAGCAGTCGGGCTAAATCGCCTCGAATTAGCTATGCCGTATATTGTCAGCGAGGGGATATTCCACCAGTTGATGATGTGATTGTCGATATCCCATCAGTGCTTGATTTCCCAACGCGGTTATCTCTGATTTGCAGAGGTTTGTATCGCTATTCTTACGCCAGTTTACAGCCATCCCCAGAGGCGGAAGCACTGTTAGATTTCTTGACGAAGCATCGGGAAAATCTGAAAAAGACTTAATATAATTTTCCTAAAAAGCCAGTCAATCGATTTTAGATTTTAGATTTTAGATTTTAGATTGAAGCCTTGACCCCACGGATAAATACGTTCGGCAAGTTTCTCGGATACAGGTTTTTTATTTCTCCCCAGATTCATCCGGGGGCTTGTATCCTGGATGCTTTCGGTCTTCTCAATTCCGGTTGCATAGGAATGATTTAACCGCAGAGGACGCAGAGTACGCAGAGTCTCCACAAGAGAGAGATGGGAATAACTAACCTAGATTTGGTATAATTTCTGTAAGTAATAATCAGGTGAATGATACCCATGAACGATATTTTTTTGATAACATCCGATAATTGGCTAGATTGGATAGCCGTATTTGGTTAAGCTGTCACGCATTTAAATTGCATATTCAGGGCGGGCGAGACGCCCACCCCACAAGAATTAGATTGTTTTTTGACATTCTATTTAAATGCACAACAGCTTATCTAGCCTTTACAGCTTTCATTGCATGGCGCGTGTTCACCACAAAGTAGATATATCATCAGCTTATAGTCTTCTTCTTCTGTCTTGCTTCGCGCCTTCGCGGTTCGTTAAAGAAACAGTAAAATAAAACAATAATCAACTAGCCCAGACAGTTATGCCGCCCGTCGAAAGTGTTGCAGCAATTCCGAACGATCTGATTTTGCGCTTGAGCATCGAGCAGTATCATGCGATAATTAAAGCTGGCATTCTCACGGATGATGACTCTGTAGAATTGCTGGAAGGTTGGCTGGTTTTCAAAATGCCAAAAAATCCACCGCATCGAGTCACAACTCGTCTTGTCAGAACAGCTTTAGAGAATATTTTACCCCCTGGTTGGTATGTCGATTCTCAAGAACCGATCACGCTATCCAACAGCGAACCAGAACCTGATATAGTGGTTGTTCGAGGGGATACAAGACAGTATCTCGATCGCCATCCGGGTGCTGAAGATATTGCCCTGATTATTGAAGTATCTGATACGACACTTCAGCGCGATCGCACTGTCAAAAAACGGATTTATGCCCGCGCTGGAATTGCGATTTATTGGATTGTGAATCTTGTTGAAGGACTGGTTGAGGTGTACTCTCAACCTCTTGTTGAAGTTGAGCAGCCAGATTATAGTCAAAGGTTGGATTTCGGGCGATCTGCTGTTATACCGATTATTATTGAAGGAATAGAAATTGGGGCGATCGCTGTGAATTCTCTTTTGCCTTAAGATAAAATGAGTAATATCGTTTACGGTTTTTTTTGAATGATTGAACCGCAGAGGCCGCAGAGAGCGCAGAGGAAGAGAAGAGAGAGATGAATAATTCCGATAGCAACGGATTTGATATAAATCCTAAACTTGTAGGGTGCGTCAGATGAAGTTTTAGAGAGATTTTTTAGGGTTGTATTTAGATAGAATCCTCTCATAAATTTCATAATTCTCTCGATCGAAGCAGCAAAAAATTACTTTTGGAGAACCACCATTATTTTGTATATATTCCGAGCATACCTTCACTGCAATCTCACCTGCTAGAGCTTTAGGATATTTGTAAATCCCGGTGCTAATGCCAGGAAATGCCAAACTCTCTAACTCTTGATCTGCGGCGATTTGCATACACTTGCGGTAACACTCGGCCAGGAGTTCAGGTTCTCCATGATTACCTCCCCGCCATACTGGCCCTACTGTGTGGATGATGAACCGTGCAGGCAAGTTATATCCTTTAGTTAGCTTAGCATCCCCAATCTTACATCCTCCAAGCAATCGGCACTCGTGAACAAGTTCTGAACCTGCTGCTTTGTGTATTGCTCCATCTACTCCACCACCACCCAGTAAGCTGCTATTTGCAGCATTCACGATCGCATCAACTTCGAGTTTTGTGATGTCGCCCAAAATAACTTTCATATTTTTTGGAATAGTAAACTATAGGCAAGTTTAGCAAAGAAACTCGTTATCTAGTCTTGCTCTCTCAACTTTCGCAAAATTGGAATTTTTTCCAACTGTTCCGGCCGTATACTA
This sequence comes from Microcoleus sp. B4-C1, assembly GCF_036705285.1. Taxonomy (NCBI): domain Bacteria; kingdom Bacillati; phylum Cyanobacteriota; class Cyanophyceae; order Oscillatoriales; family Microcoleaceae; genus Microcoleus; species Microcoleus sp. B4-C1. The sequence continues at coordinate 51,461 of NZ_JAUBUC010000009.1, forward strand.
TCCCAGTTTAACCCAATTGGACGCGGATAACTTGTATTAGTCTCAATTACCCCCTCAGCAGTAACAATCCTATTCAGCGCCCAATCGTGAGCTTGCATCGGTAAACGCGAATCTTCGACTATTTGCAAAGGATGCACTGTTGTCACAATTGGCGTATCGCTTTGTACTAACCCGAATTCGGTCAACATCGCCAATTCCAAATCGGCAAAACCGGCACCTTTCCCGGTTCTTCCACCGTTGCGCGTTACTGCTACACAGCCGACTATTACTAAATCAATGGGCTCCATTTCTTCAAAACTTACCAATCTTCCGCAATCGAGTGCTTTGCGGGCGATCGCACTTTCGGCAATTGATATATTTTGTCTCTGCAAATCCTCAGCAGTCAACTCAACAAAACAGCGATCGTCTGTCAATCGCGGTACTGCCATATACAGGCGTTTTCCATCTTGCAAAGCTCGCATCCGCACCGGATTTTGCGCCGCATCTGGATTGCACTTAATCGTTTTTGCTTGTTGCCAAATTGGTAAATTTGCCAATTTTTCGGCCGCCAAGTGGGCCCCAACAAAGTTGGGAATATGACCAAACGGATCGCCAATAGATGCGGCTTGCTGCTTGAGCAAAGACCAAATTTCAGCTCTTAAGTTGTCTTTGTCGTCGTTATATCCAGTCCAATCAGTTTTCATGTTGTATTATGGTACAATATATGATACAAAAGATTCCTTTAATACGCCTCATTTCTTCAGTCTCGCGAGGGCGGACTTTGTTCGTGTAGTAGCGGTTTTAACCGCAGAATGACCCCAATATATTTTTTTGATTTTACCATTTTATCCTATGGATTATACCACAAAGCCTAGTTACTATCAAGTCGGTGGGAGTTTGACAAATAACGCTCCCAATTATGTGAAGCGGCAAGCAGACGACGATTTATATAACGGATTGAAGGCGGGGGAATTTTGCTATGTTTTGAATTCCCGGCAAATGGGCAAATCTAGCTTGCAGGTGCGGACAATTCAGCGGCTGAGAAATGAAGGAATTGCTTGTGCTGCGATCGACATTTCGGAAATTGGCAATCGCGGCGTAACTCCCGAACAGTGGTATGCTGGTTTGCTACGCATTCTCGAAAATAATTTTAACCTGTCGGATATTGTCAACGTGCGGACTTGGTGGCGCGATCGCAATTTTTTAACTCCGGTTCAAAGATTGAGCGAATTCATCGAAACCGTACTGTTACCGAACATTTCCAGCAATATTGTCATTTTTATTGACGAAATCGACAGCATTCTCGCCCTAGATTTTCCCGCCGATGATTTTTTAGCGTTAATTCGATCGTGCTACAACAAGCGCGCCAACAATTCAGAGTTCGATCGCCTAACTTGGGCCCTTTTAGGTGTAGCATCGCCGACGGATTTGTGCCGCGAGCAAAATGCCACCAGCAATACCCCTTTTAATATTGGCAAGGCGATCGAATTAACTGGTTTTGACGAAACAGAAGCTCAACCGCTAGCAGCGGGGTTGGCAGAGCTGACAGACAGCCCTAACCAAGTTTTGAGAGAGGTTTTGTATTGGACTGGCGGGCAACCTTTTTTGACTCAAAAGCTGTGCAAACTTCTGCTAGAAAATGCCGAATTAATCCCGAATTTACCCCCCCCAGCCCCCCCTTGCCAAGGGGGGGAGGATGATCCAGCCCCTGCTTGGCAAGGGGAGGAGAAAGATAACATTCACCCTTCTAAAGAGTGGGTTGAAAAGGTAGTGCACTTGAAAATAGTGGAGAATTGGGAATCTCAGGATGTCCCAGAACATTTGTCCACAATTCGCGATCGGCTTTTCAAAGAAAACCAGCGCATTGTCAGGAGACTAGGATTATATCAGCAAATTTTAGAACAAGCTGAAATTGTCCCCGATGGCAGTGCCGAACAAATGGAATTACGATTAAGCGGATTAATCGTTAAACGCCGGGAAAAATTAACAATTTCTAATCCTATTTATCAAGCTGTATTTAACCAAGACTTAATTGAACACAAATTAGAAAAACTCTCGCCTTACTCCGAAGCCATCAAACTCTGGCTAAATTCTAGCTGTGAAGATGATTCCCAACTGTTGCGAGGAGATGATTTGCAGTCAGCATTAGTTTGGGCGGCCGGAAAAAGTTTGAGAAACGAAGATTTTCAATTTTTGACTGCCAGCCAGAAAGTTATTTTGAGCGACCAAAATCAACTGCTGCATTCAGCTACACTAGAAACTAAAAAAGCTGTCTGCGATGCCGAAAAAGCTTGGAGTGAAGCTGACTCTGCCAAACAAAAAGCCAAACAGTGGATCGGCATCGGTTCTGCGGTACTGGCAGCATCGTTAGTGACAGCGATCGGCTTTTCAACTCTCGCTTACCAGCGGTTTAAACTAGCACAAGCAAGTATTGAAATCGAACAAAATGGCAGCGATGCTTTACTGTTGGCGGTATCTCAAAAAACCGAAAACACCGAAGCTTTATCAGAAGCTTTACTGAGGGCGATCGCCTCCGGGAAAAAATTAAAAACCTTGGTTAAAAACAAACCTAAGCTAGAACAATATCCGGCAACTAGACCGCTGTTAGCATTACAAATAATCCTCGATAGAATTAGCGAAACACACCAGACAAAAGCCTCATCACTTCCGCAAACAAAGATAAATTGGCAAGCTCATAAAGGTGCAGTTACCAGCGTCAGTTTTAGCCCACACAGGCAGATTTTAGCAACCGCAGGAATAGACGATAGAGTTCGGATTTGGAACTTTTCCGGGCAAAAAATTGCTGAATGGAAAGCTTTGCAGCAGTCAGTTAATATGGTAAACTTTAGCCCGAATGGTAAATTTTTAGCGACCGCCGGAAGGGACAGCACAGTTAAAATATGGAATTTATCAGGGAAAAATATTTCTACTTTGAAAGGAATTAAAGGCTCTGTTACCAGCATCACTTTTAGCCCTGAAGGAAAGTTATTAGCGGCGGCAGGGATAGACAGCTATGCTGCAATTTGGGATTTGTCTAAACTGCCACAATTAGTATCGCCTAGCCAGAAACTCCCAGGTCACAACGGCTTAGTGAGAAGCGTAAATTTTAGCCCAAAGGGTGATTTCATAACGACTTTAGATGGCAAATCTACAGTGCGACTTTGGAATTTGTCGGGCAAGCTAAAAAAAACACTGCCTATTCAGGCAATTGGGATCAGTTTCACTCCGGCTCAACACCAGTATCGCTTTGCTACAGTAACATTAAATGGCAAAGTTGGGCTGTGGAATCTGTCAGAAAAAGAATTAGTTAAGGAATTTCAAACCTTGCATTTTGATGCGAAATCAATTAGTTTTAGTCCCGACGGAGAACGGCTTGCTACAGTGGGAATTGACAAGACTGTACGGCTGTGGAATTTAGCGGGGCGGCAGGTTGCTCAATTTGAGTTCGAGGAGAATGTTGTTAGTGTCAGTTGGAGTGGAGACGGAAAACAAATTGCTGTAGCTGGAAGCAACGGCACTGTATGGTTGAGGCAGGTTGAAGGGTTAGAAGAATTGCTGAAGCAAAGCTGCAATTTTTTCGCCACTCAACCGAAGTATTTTACAAGAGTTTCAACTATCTGCAAGTAGGGACACCGCACCGTGCCCTTCTTCGTGTCAACTTAACGTTAAACCGATAGTCCGACAGGGGTTGAAACCCCTGCCTCAAAGCTAAAGTCCTCTTGCATAGGACTAATGAGTTCTTCAGTCCTCTTTGAGAGGACTTTAGCTATTAGACAGGGAATTCATTCCCTGGCGGACTGCCGGGTGAGCGGGAGGACTGGCAGACGAAAAGCTTAAGTTGACACCTATGGGCACGGTGCGGTGTCCCTACTAATGATTATCAATTTACTTTAACAGGCGAAACACTTACATTAGGATTTGTAACTCTTTTTAAGAGTTCTTGTCGGGCTTGTTCGGGATTTTGACCTTTGGGTACTTGATATAATAATCTACAGGAACCGTCTTGAGGATTAGCTGCACAAATAATTAATTGACCGTTGCTAGATGCACCTGCTGTGACAATATTATCCCAGCTTCCTTGCGGTTGCGAGTTGTTGAGAATTCCTGAGACTCTGGTGCACCGAGTAATCGCATCTTCTCCTGATTCATTGAAATAGTTATCAGCTAGCCACAAAATAACGGGAATATTTTTGCCTTGTTGGACAGCAATTGTAGCGGGGCGGCCACCAGTAGCGCCACAGAAGAATGAAGGCGCTTGGGCGAAGGCTGGACTGTTTGCTAAAATCGGAGCAGCAAGGGCAATAATTGACGCGCTAAAAACTGACTTTAAGAGCCGAAATTTCATGAGCAGTAATAAGCTTTTTCATTTAAGGTTACTAATAGTCTAAAAATTTAAACTGTTTGTTGCCGGGAAGATTAGGCATTTAGAGAAAAAAATAAAATTTATTCGGCAAATTTTTGCGATCGCACACACTGGCCTCATCTGGGCCAAAACTCCGGGAAAAAAGCTCGCTGACAAACACCAAAGGCAGAAAATAGATGCAGCCCTAGGGGGCGCAGGCGCGAAGGTATAGGGTAAAGGATTGGTTTTTCAGCGTTTTTTGCGATCGCCTCGCTCTTCCCGATCCCGCCCCACCTAAAGTGGAACCTGTGTTACCATCGGGAAAAATATTCTCTTTAATAATCAACAATGGGCAATGTTCTGGTGCTGAACGCCTCCTACGAACCCCTTAACATCACCAATTGGCGAAGGGCGGTAGTTTTGTTGCTGAAAGGAAAAGCAGAACAGGTAGAACACAACGGGAAATTTATTGCGCCAAACTTCCCGCTACCAACTGTGATCCGACTGCGGCATTACGTCCGAGTTCCCTATAAGGATATTCCGCTAACCCGCCGGAACATCTTGCACCGGGACGCACACTCTTGTCAATACTGTAGTTATACGGGGGACGATTTAACCCTCGATCATGTAATTCCCCGATCGCGCGGAGGAGGGGACAGTTGGGAAAACCTCGTCACCGCTTGCGTGCGCTGCAATGTCAATAAAGGCAGCCGCACGCCGAAAGAAGCGGGAATGTCGCTGCGCTATCCGCCTAGGAAACCTCACAGCGGTCTTTATTTTGAAGTGACTAAACACGTTAAGAGCGGTATGCACAAAGAATGGCAAAAATATGTAATAGGCCTTTAAAACCCCTGTCAGCGCAAGCGCGGGGGTTTTTTGCGGGAGTTATTAGTTCTGAGATTGCTTCGTTCCTGGCAACACGCACTCTCTCCATGAATTAAAAAAGTAAACAGAGAATTTACCATCTTAAATCAGGTTTCTCGTAAAAAGTATGGGCTTTGACAAACAGGCATCTACAAAGAAACCGGGTTTAAGATCGAATGTCGTGCAAATCTTGAAATAGTTAAATTGTTAATTTTCAACGATGAAAGACCATCCCCCTAACAATTCCGATGAAACATCCGGCAACCGCGAAGGTGAACTTGAGGCCAGCAGCGAGGTTGTAGCCGGAGTGACTGCGCCTGGGAAACGGCGCAGCAAAGCCGAAGTTGCTTCCGAAGAGAATCGCGGCCGTCTCCGCGAGGAATTGCACGATCGCAAAGTCGAGCAATTGCGCCAAATGTTCGATCGGCACAAAGGCACTCGCCAGTTAATCTTGCTGCAAGATTTTCCCGATCCCGACGCACTTTCCAGCGCTTGGACTTACAAATTAATCGCCGAACAATACGATATCCAATGCGAGATTATCTACGCCGGCGCCCTCAGCCACCAAGAAAATATTGCCTTAGTTAAATTGACAGGGTTGCCGTTGCAGCGCTGGACGGTGGAAACACTAAAAACTAAGGATTTGTCGGTGTTTCAGGGCTGCGCTTTCATCGACAATCAAGGGACGACTTGTAACTTAACCCAGTATATTTTAGCCGCTGGAGTTCCGATCGCCGCCGTCATCGATCATCACAATTTGCAGGGGGAAATGAACGCAGAATTTACCGATTTGCGCCCTCAAATCCGTGCTACAGCCACGATTTTTGCCGAGTATTTACAGTCTGGACTCCTAACTCTCGACGCCAGCGTCAGTCTGCACATCAAGTGTGCTACAGCTTTGATGCACGGTTTGCGATCAGATACGATCGCCCTCAGACAAGCTCAGGAAGAGGACTTTTTAGCTGCAGCTTATTTGAGCAGGTTTTACGACCCGCAGTTGCTGAATGCCGTGTTACAGTCGTCTCGTTCCAAGTGGGTGATGGACGCGATCGAGCGATCGCTCAAACACCGCACCGTCCAGAACAATTTTTCGATCGCCGGCATCGGCTACCTCCGCTATGACGATCGGGATTCTATTCCCCAAGCGGCGGACTTTTTAGTGACAGAAGAGAACGTACACACAGCCGTTGTCTACGCAATTGTTCACGACAAAGACGAAGAAATTGAAGTAGTAATTGGCTCGCTGCGAACGAATAAACTTACTCTCGATCCCGACGAATTCATTAAAGAAGCCTTCGGTCAAGATGCTCAAGGACGCTTTTTTGGGGGTGGCAGAAGTCAAGCTGGAGGTTTTGAAATTCCGGTGGGATTTCTTTCTGGCGGGAATGAGAAGAGCGATTATGCAAGGCTAAAATGGGAAGTATTCGACGATCAGATTAAGCAAAAGTTGCTGCATTTAATTAGTCCTAAAGACAATCCTGTTTACGATCATTAATATCATGTCCGATCGATTAGTCATACAGCATATTCGGTGGTTCATGAAGTATAGGATCAGCTATATTATGTGGTGTTAGTCCGTAGTCCGTAGGGTTCGTCGCTCCTTCATATTTGATAAAGATTGCAGATTGACGGGTGGCGACGCACCTTACTCGCGTCTCTCTTCTTGTGTGTACCACATATACATGGAATATGCTGTAATATCCCGGTCGGGGCGAGTTTTTGAGATTGTCAATTATTGGCAGGTATTCTTGGTGAACTCGCCCCTACAAAAATCGCGGTTCCTCGACCGGACACGATATCAATCGGGAGTTTCTAGCTGCGGTATTGATTCCAGCAACAGCCTGGGAATGCGAGCTTTTCGACCTCCGGTTGCTACCAGGTTTGGCCGTGTTTTTTTCTCATTCCGGGCACAATCTCAACTTGACAATCAGTCAGGCCCGCACTCCAACTCTCATCAACCAGGTTTTTTAACTCTTATTCAGGGTTGGAACTCCCGCCCAGTCTACCTCTGCCAGGAACAGGCTTTCCGGCCTGTCCCATAAAAATTAAATTTTATTGTGGGTAGTACGGGTAGGACAGGAGAATCCGCCCATAGAAAATTTATTTAAAATCGTGCAATATGTTCAGTTTTAACGAAGTAAGGAGGTTGAAAAACCCGGTTGAGTTCTCCAGGACTAACAGTAATAAATTTTCTACCAATTTTCCCAAATCATACACTAAAGAAACCGGGTTTTTTAACAATTGTCAAGGGATATCACGAAGTATTTTGATAAAAAAACCAGGTTGAGGGGCAAATTTAGTGTGTTCTAGTTTACTAAACTCCACAAGAATTATTAGGTTTTAACAATTATACAGGGTTAATTTTGGGAAATTTTATTATTTCTTCGCTAAATCAATCACAATTTGTTATAGTTGGTGCAGTAGCTTTGCGATAATAATTAGCCAAAAAACGATTGAGAAGAAGCAAAATAGATACCAAACAACCTAAACTTTTGGCTAAATGACATCAAAAAAGCAATTGTAGCAGTCAGCATAAAATTGGCTAGCCACATAAATATTGATTTTTTCCTAAGCCCAGCCAGCGATTCCTACGAGTTAAAAGAAATTATTATATTTATTTGTGGCGGGTTAGAATAGTAGAAAATAGCTTAAACAAACAAGGAACACGGAGATGTCTACAAAAAAGACTTTCTCTTGGTCGTTAGAGAAAAGCATAGAAAAAGTTTCAGAAATTGCACTTAAAATCAACGAGTTCGTGGATCTGGAGACAATTTTGCAATGTGCGCTACAAGAAACCAGGGTGCTGCTGCAAACAGATCGCGTGATTATTTATCGATTCCTACCGCATAGAGAGAGGGTAGTATTTGCTGAATCTGTTGGCGATCAGTGGCGGCCAATCCAGGGACAACTGATTCATGACTCTTGCCTTGAAGCTACCTGGGTAGATCGCTACAGCCAGGGGGAAACGAGTGCCATTTCTGATATTCACGCTGGTGATATTCAAGCTTGTGATGTCGAATTGCTCGATCGCATCCAAGTTCAGGCAAATTTAGTTGCGCCAATCTTGCTAGATGGCCAACAGCAGCAATCTCCGAAGCTTTGGGGACTGTTGATTGCTCATCAATGCCGAAGTCCGCGTCAGTGGGAACCTCTCGACATTGAGATCCTGCAACAGGTTGCAATGCACATCGGGTTGAGGATGCGGCACTTGGAATCTCACGGCCCGGCGATCGGGCCAAATCAACCGCCGGAACTCGAAACAGAACCAAATCAAACTGATCCAAATACAGAAAGTGCGCCCAGAGTCAATCATCAAAATTGTCTACAACCAGAGTTTGCCTGTTCCCTGAGCGGCGATATTGTCCACCTCAAAGCCTTTGACTTGTTGCAAAACCCGATCTGGATATTTGATATTGAGCATTGGCAAATCCGGTGGGCCAACCAAGCCTCCTTGTACCTGTGGGATGCTTCGACGCGCCAGCAACTGGCGAGCCACAACTTTAGGGATATGTTGTCAGAGTCTACTCGGATTCGCTTGCAGAGCTATTTGGAGCAGTTTGAGCAAGGCCAAACCTTGTCTGAGCAGTGGACGTTTTACCCGGCCGGTGAGCCTGTTTCTGTCGGCTGTCGGTGCTCTGGCATCAGGATTGATGGCGGGCGTTTGGCAATCCTGGTGGAGGGTACGGTCGAAACCGCTCCTCAAATCGAGCCGGAAACCCTGCGATCGATCGAGGCAATCCGACACACCACGCTGATGGTTTCGCTGTACACCCTCGAAGGTGTGCCGCTGCTGCAAAACCCGGCGGCATTGGGCTGTTACGGGGATGCGCTGCACCCTGGCTCTGCGACAGATAATGCTTTTCTGAGCCGCTTTGTTGACTCTCAAGTAGGAGAGCGAGCAATGGCAGTTATTCAGTCCGGTGAGGTATTTAGCACGGAGGCTCAAGTGATTACTCTGGCGGGAATTCGCTGGCATGGGATGGACGTGCGGTGTACCAACGACCCGGTAACGGGCAACCCGATGTTGCTGGTGAACGAAAAGGACATTACCGACCGCCAGCAGACAGAAACAGACCTGCAAAAGAGTCAAATTAGGTTGTCAGAAGCCCAGCGGGTTGCCCACATCGGTAACTGGGAGTGGGACGTGATTACGGGTAAAATTACCTGGTCTCCCGAACTATTCGAGATTTTGGGACGATCCAGGGCCCTAGGCGAACCTACTTATGAAGAAAACCTGCGGCTTTACCATCCCGAAAGTGCCAAACAGCTACACCTGGTAGTTCAACGAGCGCTCAGTCACGGAGAGCCTTATCTATTGCGCCTTAGAATCGTGGGCCCGAATGGTTCTATCCGCCATACCGAAGCCAGAGGACAGGTTCAACTCAATGCAGAGGGAAAAGTCATTCGGTTGTTTGGTACATCCCAAGACATTACGGATCTTGTCCAGGCAGAAACAGAACTCAGAGAATTGAGTACAGCTCTTGCTAATGCCGTTGAGGGCATCTCGCGGCTGGATATTTTCGGACGGTACATCACCGTTAATCAAGCCTACGCGAATATAGCAGGTTATCAGCCTGAAGAAATGGTTGGTAGGAGTTGGCAGAAAACAGTTCATCCCGAAGACTGCGACAGGATGATGGCCGCTTATCAAAAAATGCTAGCCGAGGGCCGAGTGGAGGTTGAGGCCCGGGGTATCCGGAAAGATGGCTCGATCTTTTACAAGCACGTGGTGATGTTGGCGGCCTACGACTCGCAGGAGCGATTGATCGGGCATCACTGCTTTATGAAAAATATCACCGATCGCAAGCAAGCAGAAGCAGCATTACAACAAGAGTTCGATCGTCTGGCGGTGGTGATTGCCACCCAACAGGAAATCGCCACCCCCAATCCTAACCTGGATGCAGTGATGGCGGTGATTACCGATCGAACTCAAAAATCGCTCGGTGCCGATGGGGCCGTGATTGAAATGCTGGAAGGGGATGAGTTGGTGTATCGGGCAGCCAGCGGTATCGCCAGCGCCTATGTGGGATTACGGATCAAAGTAGGGACAAGTTTATCGGGAAAATGTATTGCGACCGGCCAAATCATGCTTTGCGATGATTCACAAGCCGATGCACGGGTGGATCAGGCTGTCTGTCAGCGCATTGGTATCCGGTCACTGGTGGTTGTTCCCTTGTTCTATCAGGACGATCGGGTTGGCGTCTTAAAAGTTGTTTCCGCTACACCCTGTGCCTTTACAGAGTCAGATATTCATACCTTACAACTGATGGCGGGGTTTTTGGCGGGTAGCCTGCATCTGGCTTCAGAGTTTGATGCTAAAAACATTCTCCTGAGTCAATTACAGGAGAGCGAGGAACGGTATCGTTCTGTGATTACAAGCATGACTGAAGGCGTCGTACTTCAGCTAGCAGACGGACAAATTACGACCTGTAATGCTAGTGCCGGAAGGATTCTCGGACTGACCCCCGAACAACTGATGGGGCGTACATCCATAGATTTAGACTGGCGAACCGTTCACGAAGATGGCTCTCCTTTCCCCTGCCAACAGCATCCGGCAATGATTACCCTACGGACGGGAAAACCCCTATCAAATGTGGTGATGGGCATTCACAAATCGGATAAAACGCTGACTTGGATTTCGATTAATTCGCAACCGCTGTTCCAGATGAATCAGTCTCAACCCTATGCAGTAGTAACGACTTTTGCTGATATTACAGAACGCAAGCGGGCCGAGGAGATGCTCAGACACCGGGCAGAACAAGAAAGATTAATTGCTACGACAGATGGGTTAACACAAGTAGCAAACCGCCGCTGTTTTGATGAGCGATTGCCGTCGGAATGGCACCGACTGATGCAGGGGAAACAACAGCTTTCGTTGATTATGTTGGATGTAGATTATTTCAAGCGATATAACGATTGCTACGGACATCAAGCGGGGGATATTTGTTTAGTAAAAGTGGCTTCATCGGCGGCACAAGCGGTTAAACGCTCATCGGATCTGTTTGCACGTTACGGGGGGGAAGAATTCGCTGCTATCCTACCGAATACGGATGCGGATGGCGCGATCGCGGTTGCTGAGTCGATCCGAGAGGCAATCCGAGATTTGGGAATCCCTCACGAGCAATCTAATGTGAGCACGATCGTGACTGTTAGCATGGGAATTGCAACTGTGATTCCCACTGCGGAAACATCACCGGATGAACTTATTGCCCTCGCCGATCGAGCATTATATGATGCGAAACGACAAGGGCGCGATCGCTACACAAGCGCCAACCAGATGACAGCGCCAGATTTCAATACAGTTGTAGAATAGGCAAAAGGTAGGTATATCCTAGACTGCTCCTAGAAAAACGGGACCCCATGCCTGGAAGTATTGATATATGGTTATTTATCTGATCCGGCACGGTATCGCCGCCGCACCCGAAGAATATGATACAGACTCAGAACGCCCGCTGACTAAAGAGGGCGATCGTAAAACCAGGAAAATTGCCCAGCGGCTGTACGAGCTCGAAATTCAGTTTGACTTGATTCTCACCAGTCCCCTACTGCGCGCCCAGCAAACCGCCCAAATCCTGCAAACAGTCGGTTTGAGTTCCCAAATAGAAGAATCCGCCGCCCTCGCACCTTCAGGAGACATCGGGAACTGGCTGGAGTGGTACAAACAATGGCAGGACATCGGTAGTGGCAGCTTGGCCCTAGTGGGCCACCAACCAGACTTAGGCCACTGGGCAGAAACTTTGCTTTGGGCTCGATCGCAAGATGCCCTGATTCTCAAAAAAGCCGGTATCATCGGCTTAATCCTCCCGGAAACCGGCTCCCCAGTGGGCCGCAGCCAAATGTTTTGGCTAACTGCGCCCAAGTTTTTGCTGCGCTAGAAACAGCGAACCGCCCCGACATTAACAGGACGCGCCAGCCCTCTTAAACCCGCATTCTGGGACGGGGAAACCGGGAAAAAGGGGCGACAATACGCAGCGGTGCGATCGGGCTGTGTGTTGAAAAACCCGGTTTCTGAACCGCAATTAAATGATTATTTGTCAAGACTGCGACACTATCTTGCTTTCTGGTAATGTACTTTTAGTAGATTGAACTCACACAAAACGGTATCGCAATGGTCGTCGGCGAATTCAAACCAGGTTTAGAAGGTGTTCCCGCCACCTTGTCCAGCATTAGCTACGTCGATGGACAAAAAGGGTTGCTGGAATATCGCGGGATTAGCATCGAGGAACTGGCACTCAAAAGTTCCTTTCTCGAAACTTCATATTTATTAATCTGGGGGGTACTTCCGACAAAGGAAGAACTAGAAGCTTTCGAGCATGAAATTCGCTATCACCGCCGGATCAAATATCGCATCCGGGACATGATGAAATGCTTTCCTGAAAGAGGACACCCAATGGACGCCCTGCAAGCTTCAGCGGCCGCCCTGGGCTTGTTCTACTCCCGCAGAGCTCTGGCTAACCCAGCATACATTCGAGAAGCTGTAGTGCGGCTGCTAGCTAAGATTCCCACAATGGTAGCAGCGTTCCAGCAAATGCGACGGGGAAATGATCCGGTGCGGCCGAGGGATGACTTGAACTACTCGGCTAACTTTCTTTATATGCTCAACGAGCAAGAACCCGATCCGCTGTTAGCTAGCATTTTTGACACTTGTCTGACTCTCCATGCTGAACATACCATTAATGCCTCTACATTTTCGGCAATGGTAACAGCTTCGACACTGACAGACCCTTACGGAGTGATTGCTTCAGCAGTTGGCACTTTGGCGGGGCCGCTGCACGGGGGAGCTAATGAAGAAGTGATTGATATGTTGCAGCAAATTGGTTCGGTAGAAAATGTGCGGCCTTTTGTCGAGAAGTGTGTTGCAAATAAGGACAAAATCATGGGTTTCGGTCACCGAGTTTACAAGGTGAAAGATCCGAGAGCAACTATTCTTCAGAGGTTAGCGGAACAGTTGTTTGAGAACTTCGGCCGCGATGATTATTACGACATTGCTGTCAAGTTGGAAGAAGTGGTTGAAGAGAAATTGGGCCAGAAAGGAATTTATGCAAATGTAGATTTCTATTCTGGTTTGGTTTACCGAAAAATGGGAATTCCGCTGGACTTATTTACACCAGTTTTTGCGATCGCCCGTGTTGCTGGCTGGTTGGCCCACTGGAAGGAACAACTAGAGGCAAACCGCATTTACCGCCCGACTCAAATATATACGGGGACTCACGGTGCTCCTTATATTGCGATCGAGGAGAGGTCCCCATCCTACAGCACAATTATCAACCCAGATATTTAAATGGCGAGAGGAATTGTTTTGCTTTGGTGAAGTGTTGAATTAAAAATTGCTTTCGCCTTCCGAGTCAGGAAGCAATCTCTGTCTGCCAAAGACTGCCGTGCTGGGTTGCACCCCTCTTGTATGTTGTGGTGTTTGTTGGCGACAATAGTAAGAAGTGACGATTTTCAGGAACTCCGGTCCTCAGACTTGCGGGTCTGAGGCTTTTTATTGCCCTAAGTAATATAAAATCCGCGCTTCATCGCAATTATTCATCTCTCTGGGATCTCCCTCTGCGTTCTCTGCGCCCTCTGCGGTTAAATCTCTTAATTCCACTCTTCACCACCAGGCAAGTCAGCTAAATGCTCATCGATCGCATCCTCGAATTCACCTCTAGAATAAGTGTAGGTCAGGGACAGTAGCCCAGTTGCGATCGCAAGGATTTGCTCTCTGTCCACTCTTTCATTGAGTTGAGCACGGCTTAACTTTCCTTCCAACACTTCCCTGCTAGCCTCACGAATTGCGGCTTCTAGTTCATCTTCTAGAAAAGGCTCCCATTCAGAAGCATTGATGTAATAAGATGTTTTATTATCTTTGAGATTGAGCTTTTTAATACCTCGGACAGAATTAGCAATAGAAGCAGCCCAATAATTAGTTAAACGCTGTTCTACTTGGTTTTTAATGAGGTGGATTAACAGAATTAGTAAAAAAGACCCGATATTCCGTAAAGTTGCTTGTTTGCTCATGCCCTCTAATTCATCGACAATCGCTAGAGCATCTTCATTTCTGCCTGCCAAAATACAATTTCTGAGGTCTATTAATTCCTGTACCATTGATTATGCCCTCAATATTTATAGGGATTTCATAAGGTATTGCCCACCATTAACTAACTGGTTTCTAGGCTCTGTCTGGGCAGCGATGTCCGGAGGCTTTACTTCGCTTTCCGAACCGTAAAATTGGAGGCAGAGCCTCCGGCTATGCGTTACCAGGAAGAGCCTGGTAACGAGTAGACTAGCTAAATCTACACAGATTGAGCTACATGATGGCGGCTGGTCAATTTATCCAATTGATTCACCAACAAACTGAGGAACAATCCCACATCGGTAACAACTCCAATAGACTCGATCGAACCCCGATCGCTCAATTTCGTCACCACCGCCGGATTAATGTCCACACAGACCATCTTCACACCCGCCGGCGTCATATTTCCCACACCAATTGAGTGCAGCATAGACGACAGCATTAACACCATATCTGCACCTCGTAACAGCTCAGTATATTCTTCTTGAGCTTTAACTAAATCCATTTGCGTGTCAGGAAGCGGGCCGTCATCGCGGATCGAACCGGCCAGAGAAAACGGTATATTGTTCTTCACACACTCGTACATGACACCGTTAGTAACCAAGCCTGCTTCTACAGCTTTTGCAATACTCCCGTAACGTCGCACACTGTTAATTATTTTCAAGTGATGTCGGTGTCCGCCACGCACAGCAACACCGCGTTTCATGTCAACCCCTAAAGAGGTTCCCATATTCGATTGTTCCATGTCGTGAACCGCGATCGCATTTCCACCTAACAGCGCTTGCACGTAACCTTCGCGAATCAAATGCGCTAAATGTTCGCCACCGCCGGTGTGGATAACAACAGGCCCCGCCGTAACTACAACTTTGCCACCGCGATCGCGAATTTGGCGCAATTCCCAGGCTACTTGTTCCACTACCAATTCTACGCGACGCTCGCTAGAAACGCTGCCCGACATAAAGCTGAATTCTTGAGAATTGCGCTGTTCCCGCGATTCTGTTTTGCGGATGGTGCGGATACCCACTACATCTACAACGACTTTTTCTCCTACTTTTAAATCGCGCAATAATTTGCATTTAGCCACTGGGCCATCAGCGGTTTCAGTAATAGCAACTGCTCCATCCATCCGCTGATTTTGCGCTTTCACCCACTGACCATTTACCCGCACTTCCGTGGGATAAATTGTACTCACATAAAAGTCGTCCGGGCCGACACCATCTTGGACTACAGGTTCTAAAATAGCGTCGCAAATCTCTTGTGGTGGCGGCACTGCACCCAAGTCAATCAGCATTCCCATCATTTCTTCCATCACATCGTGGGAAGGAGCCGAAACTTTAACGTCGGCAGATGATGTACTTTGCCGCTGCTCTCCCAGATTGAAATTGAGCACTTGGAAACTGCCACCGAGATCGACAATTAAGTCCAAAGCACGACTGATTAAACCAGCATCCAGCAAGTGACCTTCCATGCGAATTGTGCGGCTTTCTACCATCACATTTGCCGATCGATCTTCTTGCACCGGTTCCGTTACCCGCAGCGTCAAACACTTACAGGCGCCGCCCGCTTTCAGAAATTCGCTCATCGGCGTTTCAATTACTTGAAAACCGGCCTTAGTAATGCGTGATTTCAAGGCTTCGCTAACCTTGTTCATTACCACAACTTTGTCAATATTGACGGCATTGCAGGCAAAATTGGCGGCATCGGCTTCTTCAATGGCAATGCGTTTTTCCGGCGCAACTCGCATTTCAATTAAGCGGTTGGAGTAGGAGTCAAATGCTGCTGGATAGTAGAGCAAATAGCCGCCTGTCAAGGGACAAAAGCAGGTGTCTAGGTGATAGAAACGTTCGTCAACTAAACGCAGGGAAAGCACTTCTATGTTGAGCCATTTTGCTAGTAGCGGGTGCGAGTCGAGTTCGGAACGGAAGCCATATCCGGCCCACAACCACCGTCCTTCGCGATCGAGTAAAGCATCGCCAGCGCCCTCAAACGGCAAGTCTTTCGGGAGTTCGTGCACGGTGAAACCTTTGCTTTCAAACCATGCTTTGAAATAGGGTTCTTCGCCTTGGCGTTCTTTGTGATAGAAACGGCTGAGGACGAAGGTATTTCCTAAAAGTAAGCCTGCGTTGGCGGTGAAAACCATATCAGGCCAGCCTTTTGCGGGCGGTACGAGGTCTACCACAGCGTTGTCTTTGAGGACGTGGTAAAGTTTTTCCCACTGTTCGACGGCGCGATCGCGCGATGATTTGTGGACATTTCCCTCCATCCACGGATTAATCACGTAATCCACATCGTAGTGGTCGGGAGCACACATGAGGAAGCGAATTGAGTCAGTCATAATTCAGTTAAAATGTGGTAGACGCTACAGCAGACGTATGTTGACAGAGTTTGTATAATAGCAACTGTAATATTCACTACTAATTTTAGCAGCGCAACGTCTGGAGCCTCAAAAGGCTAACTTTTTATTATATCATGTTTAAGATGAAATTACACTAAATCAAAGACCGTTCGCAGGAAATACTGGATAAAATGTCAGGTTATGACGCACTCTAAAATAGGTTCTGATAGACGATTAATATGATCTCCGTTGCAATTGCCCCCAATCTGACGGTAGGGGCGGGTTTAAGCTCATCTCTAGCTTATATTATAGATTGTTGGTGAACCCGCCCCTACAAGAATTATCGTTAATTTACCGGACATGATATATAGCAACCGCCAAGACGCTTAGGACATTCTTAATCGCTGAAACAATTGCGCTATTACTGCTTCTTCCTTCTTCCTTCTTCCTTCTTCCTTCTTCCTTCTTCCTTCTTCCTTCTGTCATAACAGCTTATCCTAACTTTTAACTTTCAACTTTTTTTGCGAAATCGGCAGTTCGATCGCAAATTCTGTTCCTCGGCCAACTTCTGAATGACACTCCAACTTACCGCCGTGGGTGTCTTTAACTATTTGGTAACTAATCGATAACCCCAAACCAGTGCCGGTGCCCACAGGTTTGGTAGTAAAAAATGGGTCAAACATCCTTGACTGAACTTCGGGATGGATACCGGGCCCGCTGTCAAAAATCCGCACACACACTTGATTTTCGCTGCTGAGTTCAGTAACAATGCGAATCTGGTTAACTTTGCAAGTACAGTTTGCTGATGACTCTTCCACAGCGTCGATCGCATTTACCAGCAAATTCATAAATACCTGGTTTAATTGAGCCGGATAACACTCGACTTTGGGCAGGTTCCCGTAATTTTTAATAACTTGAATCTCCCGATGTTTTGGCTGTGACTGGAATCGGTGCTGCAAAATCACCAAAGTGCTCTCTATCCCTTCATGAATGTCTATTACTTTGCGATCTGTTTCGTCGAGTCTCGAAAAGTTTCTCAAAGACAGCACTATCTGCTTAATTCGGTTAGCACCTTCTTGCATTGAAGCCATTATTTTCGGGAAATCCCCAGCAATAAAATCTACCTCGACTTCTGCCAATTCTTCCTGTATTTCGGGAACTGGTTCAGGATAGTATTGCTGGTAGAGTTCAATCAATTTTACCAAATCGCGAGCATACTGTGCTGCGGGAATAATATTGCCGTATATGAAGCTGATGGGGTTATTAATTTCATGGGCTACTCCCGCTACCATTTGCCCGATACTTGACATTTTTTCGGCTTGAATGAGCTGAGATTGAGCTTTTTTTAAGTCGACCAGAGTTTGTTCTAACTGTTGCGCTTTTTCTCGTTCTCGCTGTTCGCTAAATTGCAACTCTACTTCGGCTTGTTTGCGATCGCTAATATCAATATGCGTACCCGTCATCCGCAAAGGATTTCCCGAAGCGTCGTGTTCCATCACCTTCGCTTGAGCTAAAATCCACTTCCACTCGCCGGATTTTGTCAGCATCCTAAATTCCACTTCGTAAGTAGGATTTTTGCCTTCCAGGTGAGCATTTAGCGCTGCTTTAGCCGGAGACAAATCCTCTGGATGTACCAGTTGCTCCCAGGATGCAAAACTATTTTCTACCTCCTCTACTTCATATCCCAGCATCATTTTCCACCGTGGATTAAAATAGACTTCTCCCGTGGCAAGATTCCAATCCCACAAGCCCATCGCACTGCCTTCAAATGCCAGATAAAAACGTTCTTCGCTAATTTGCAAAGCTGCTTCGGCTTGTTTGCGATCGCTAATATCCATCACTGTTCCCAACAGTTTTATTACTTCCCCGGTTTCGCTAAAAACAGCTTCTCCCCTTCCTTCCACGTATATAATTTGACGGCTAGGATGCAAAAATCGGAACTCTCTTTTGTAGGCAATGCCTTGTGAGATAGTTAGGCTGACTGTTTTTTGAAATAATTCTCTGTCGTCGGGATGACACATCTTTAAAAGTTTGGCAGATGTCGGTTCAGTTGCACTTGAGTCAAGACCAAAAATGCGGAATACTTCTTCTGACCAAGTAATTTTATTGGTGACTAAATCAAATTCCCAACTGCCGATGTGGGCAATTTTCTGGGCGGCTGCTAGACTAGCTTCGCTTTGTTGAAGTTTAAGTCGCTGTTGTTTATCTTGTTCCAGAAGTGTTGCTTGAGCGATCGCAATTCCCATCTGTGCCGCCACAGCGCTCAATAATGTGATCTCCTCCTGCGTCCAGTGGCGGGGGCGATCGTACTGATGCAAGCATATCATTCCGTTGGCTTTTCCCTGGTAGGAAGTGCGGATGGATATCATCGATTTTAAGCCTATTTGACAGCACAAATCTCGGGCGTTTTCTAGCAGCGGGTCGGAAAAAACATCGTCAGAAACTACAGCTTGATCTTGGGATAATAAAAACTGAACGTGAGGATTGCCCTGTACGGGAATTTCTAAATCTAAAAGCGATTTGGATGCGGATTTTCTGTACTCAGCGACATTATAAATTCTGGGAATAGGGTGTTCTGTGTAGGTATGAACCAAGCAGCAATCAGCATTAAAAATTCTACCTATTTGGGCAGTAGCTGTTTGAAAAACTTGATCTTGATTTAAACTGTATCGAATTTCAAGAGTAATTGTTTCTATTAAAAACCTTTGTTTGATTTGCCGTTCTAAAGCAGATAAAGCTGTTTTTAGTTCTAGTTCAGCTTGTTTGCGATCGCTAATTTCAGTAGCCGTCCCCAAAATTTTCCAAGGTTTGTCGTCTGCGGTTCTGGCAAACACGGTATCCACGCTAACAAACCACCGATATTCACCATTTTTGTGCTGAATTCGGTACTCACACTCAAAGCTTTCACCGTCTTTTGCTGCCTCAATCCTGCTGAGGTGTTCTGAGAATCCTGGCAAATCGTCAGGGTGTATTAAGTTAGGAAGAAATCCTCCTGCCATTTGCTGGATTTCTTCAAAAGAATAGCCAATATCGCTATATATTTCGCGGTTGATATACAAAGTTCGCTGTTCTATCAAATCGGAAACGTACAAAATATTAGGATGTGTTTGAATTACAGCAGACAGCCAGCGTTGGCTGTCTCGGAGTTCTGCTTCGATACGCTTGCGTTCTTCTATTTCTGCTTGCAGCCGTGCATTTTGTGCTAAAATTTGTTTATAAAGACGGCTCAGAAGCAGTTGATTTTCGACACGGCTCACCACTTCTTCTGTTTGAAATGGTTTACTAATGTAGTCTACCCCCCCCACCGAAAAAGCTTTGACTTTATCAAAAACTTCATTTAAAGAGCTAATAAAAATCACAGGAATATCTTTGGTTTGCGGACAAGCTTTTAACTTTTCGCAGACTTGATACCCATCCATACCGGGCATCATGATGTCCAGTAAAATCAAGTCTGGTGGACTCGACATAGCAAAGTTAAGAGCCAATTTGCCATCTCGTGTCGGCCGCACTTTATATCCCCGCTTAGACAAAAGCTGGGATAAAAGCCGCAAGCTTTCTGGATGGTCGTCCACCATTAAAATATTTTCTTGTAAGACAGTGTTTTCAAGTCTAACTGTTTCTAGTCTTGGATTTTTATCGTCAGTTGTATTCACAGCAAACCCTCAAACTATTCAAGTTGTATATGTGGGAATATTTTTAAAGTCATTAACCGCTTGTAGCTAACACTCTCAGATAAACCAGCACAACTATTGGCTCTCTAGCACACTCTTAAATTATCTGTCATTATATCAAAAGTAACGATCTTTTGAAAATCTTGGTAGCTCAAATTATCGGAGTCTGGTGATAAAACAGCCTAGATTCCTCAAATCACAGGCTAACCAAGCAATTTTGATTAAATAAAGGTTAAAATTTGATTCTTAGACTTTATACGACCATGTTTGGCAGCCCTTGATCGGGTGCTTTGTGTTGAGATTTTTCATTAGATATCCTCACTAAAAAGGTTAATTTAAACAAGCCGGAACATTGGTGTCAACTTAAGACTAAAAATTATTTTTTTCTGGTTCGTATCCAAGTTGTGAGTTCCCTAAATTTCCCTTATTAAGCAGCCCTAGGGCAGTGTAGGCATAATTGTCAAACAGTTGTTACCGTTACTAATTATGAGCTTAAGTTGACACCAATGGGCCCTAAAAAACTCCTACAATATCTTATATCTTATTTGCGGGATGGGGCTGATTTATGGTATCTTTGTCTCGGCTTGCAATTCTCCGCAAGCGGCGTACACGGCTTTCACGTTATACCAATTCAGAAAAATCCGAGCAATTTCTAAAGCTAGCTGGGGCTTGCCTTGGTCAATCAACCACTGTAAAAAAGGAGTCATCGTTCGCTCGTTCAGCATCCCACCTAATGATAAAACTCCCCACAGTATTTGGTGCAGAAAAGTCATTTGAATCATCATCCGTACTTCCCAACTTGGGTGTTTTTGATAAAACAAAACTCCCATTCTCCCGCGCTCAATTTCTCGGTTAATCATGCCTGGAATTTGCTCCAAACTAAAAGGTGGATGCCAGTGATAGCCGACAGCAGCCGGACATTTAAGGAGTTTTAAACCTAATTTTTTTAACCTAACTCCCAACTCTAAATCTTCCCATCCGTACAGTTGAAAGCGATTGTCAAAAAGTCCAGCAGCCAGCAGCCAGTGGCGGGCGATCGCCACATTTCCCGTAGCAAAATAAGCCGCCGAAAAATCGGTGATTTTGTAAGGTTCTGAGGTAGGATTGTCGAAATTGCAAGTATTAATCACGCTGCCGTAAGTAAAAACAGCATCAGTATCTTTGTAACCCTGTAGTAAAGCATCAGCGTGTGCTTGCAAAAAATGCTCTGTTACCACCAAATCGCTGTCAATAAAAATAATCGTATCGCCCTTAGCATCTTCAACGCCCAAATTCCGGGCAGCCGCCGGGCCCTGGTGAGATTGACAGATCGATCGCACATGAGGCAACAAGTCAGCATTTGCGGCCAACCACTCCAGCGTCCCGTCCGTCGATCCGTCGTCCACGACAATTACTTCATACTCTCTGACAATCTCACCGAACTGCTGATTTTCCAAAGCCAGTAGACATTTTGCCAAAATCGGTTTACGATTATACGTCGGAATTACAACACTAAAAAACACGATTTTTCCCCATCGCCACAGTTACCGTATCCCACGGTAGCAGATTTTCCGCAGCAACTCCTCCGGTAAATAGCCAAGTTTATCAAAAAAAGAATATATAAATCTGTACTATTTCTGACAAGAATCGATCTCAATTAGGTGCATAATGAAAAGTCGGTTAAATATCACATCTTGCACCATTCTCCAGAACAGGCAAGATGCCTGTTCCACAAAAATGATATTTTTTTGTGGGGTGGGCATCTTGCCCGCCCTGAAAAGCTTAGTGACAAGGGTGCAAGATGTCAGTTAAATTCAGGATGTAAAGAGCAATGAGTCGCGCTAAAAAAGTTGTCCTAGCATATTCCGGCGGAGTCGATACCTCCGTCTGCATTCCTTACCTCAAAAACGAGTGGGGTGTTGAAGAAGTAATTACTCTGGCCGCGGATTTGGGACAGGGAGACGAATTAGAACCGATCCGCAAAAAAGCTTTAGCATCCGGTGCTTCGGAATCTTTAGTTATTGATGCTACCGAAGAATTTGTCAAAGACTATGCGTTTCCAGCGATTCAAGCTAACGCACTTTACGAAAACCGTTATCCCCTTTCGACTGCCCTGGCTCGCCCGCTGATTGCTAAATTGTTAGTAGAAGCTGCCCAAAAATACGGTGCAGATGCGATCGCCCACGGTTGCACAGGTAAAGGAAACGATCAGGTACGGTTCGATGTGTCGATCGGCGCACTCAACCCCAAGATTAAAATCTTAGCACCAGCGCGGGAGTGGAAAATGAGCCGCGAGGAAACGATCGCATACGGCGAAAGATGTGGCATTCCGTCGCCCGTGAAAAAGTCTTCGCCTTACAGTATCGATCGCAACTTATTGGGAATGGCAATCGAAGCCGGAATCCTCGAAGATCCTTGGGCGGAACCGCCGGAAGAGGTGTATTTGATGACAAAGGCGATCGAGCAAACTCCCGACACACCCGAATACATAGAAATCGGTTTCGATTGCGGAAATCCTGTCACTTTAAACGGCAAAATTTTATCACCAGTCGCCTTAATTTCCCAACTCAACGAAATAGTTGGAAACCACGGAGTCGGCCGGATTGACATGATTGAAAACCGCCTCGTCGGGATTAAATCGCGGGAAATTTACGAAACACCAGCGATTTTAGTTTTGATGCACGCGCACCGAGACTTAGAAAGCTTGACGCTGACAGCAGATGTGACGCGGTACAAGCGAGGCATCGAAGAAACCTACAGCCAAATGATTTATAACGGTCTTTGGTACAATCCTTTGAAAACCGCTTTAGACGCATTTATTCAGGACACGCAAAAGCGAGTAACTGGAACCGTGCGACTCAAACTATTCAAAGGAAATGCGACAATTGTTGGTCGCAAATCTGATAATTCTCTGTACAGTTTCGACTTAGCAACCTACGGCGCAGAGGACGAATTCGATCACAAAGCTGCCGAAGGATTTGTCTATGTTTGGGGACTACCAACCCGCATTTGGTCGGAAAAAAATAGAGGTTACAAATAGGATAGAATTAGGGTTGAAAACCTGATGTTAAGCCGCCCAATCGAATTCGGATTAACAATTCGATGTTAACCCGCCGAATCGAATTGGCGGCTACACAAACAAAGTTCGCCTTCGTGGAATTAGAGTAGGGTGTGCACGGCGCACCTTATTTGCCACAATCGCCCAACCTGTGCCAATTGCCTAACTTCTGAGTTAGTAACATACAGTAATAATTGGTAATTGGTAATTGGTTGTTATCCTAATAATTTGTTAAATTGTCTTCAGACAAATTTAGCTGTGAGGCAGGGGTTTAAACCCCTGCCGGATTGCGGCAGGGCTGCGCCAGGATTGCTGGGTTAACGTAAAACAGCCGATCGCTAAGATTTCTGTTTTTCCACACTTCCCAAATCCAACTTAGCCCGCAACTCCTCCTTAATCCGATTTAAAATAGAATCCTCATCCAAAGAAGACAAAATCTTGCTCACCACAGCCTTTGGCCCATCATCTCCCCAAGAAGCACCATTAGCCAAATAAGCCTTAGTAACTTGACCGATACCGTAGGAAGAAACCCCCGCGATCGCAGCTTGCGTCACCGCCACAGACAAATAAGGCCCTAAAGCCAAACCCCCCGTCGCCGGCGTCGCCAAACCCAACAATCCTTTCAACGAGCTCAAACCAAAATTAGCCAACAATTCGCCGGCTGTAATCCCGCCCATACTAATCGCAATCTTTTGCAGCAATTCCACAGCGCCCGCTTCCGTCATCGCAATGCCGTAAACTTTAGATAAAGTTAATATCATCACCACATCAATTACCGCACCGCTAAGAATATCAACTACAGTAATTGGATTAAGTGCGATCGCCACCGCTTTAGTCATTACCCCATTCCAGATAATTCGATTAGCCGCGTCATCGCGAATCTCCATTTTTCGCTGTACCAATTGCTCGTTAATATCCCCCGCACATAGCATCGTATTCAGCGCGACCAAAGATTTGCCTTCCCGGTCTAAAACCTCCAAAATCTTTAATTTTAAATCTTGCACTTGTGGCAAACTACGAGTCATTTGCACGCCCATACTTCCGTCGGGACGGCGCACCGCCCTCGCCGTCAAAGGCGAAGCCGCCGCCATCACAATTTCATCGGGAGACAACAATTCTCTTACGCGATCGTCTCGAATTTTATGATAAATTGCCAGCCTGTCTGCATCAGGATACTGGTCAATTTTATTAAACACTAATAACATCGGTTTTCCGGCTTCCCGCAACTGCGAAAGTGCTGCGTATTCCACCTTCGTAATGTCGCCAGCAACTACAAACAAAATCAAATCTGCTTGTTGAGCAACGCGGCGGGCTAAAAGTTCGCGAGTTTCGCCGTCAACTTCATCTATTCCCGGAGTATCGATTAATTCAACTTGCGACAAACGGTAAATAACTGGCGAAAGTCTATCGGGCAAATTCTTATCAATTCCCTCTCCCACATCCCACTGGCCAATAGTGGTGGTGCGAGTCACCCCGTGAGTCGGGCCAGTTTCAAACACATTTTGACCTAGCAGCGCGTTCAAAACCGAAGATTTTCCTCTTCCCACCATCCCAAACACAGCTATTTGCACGCAAGCGCGCTCTAGCTTGTCGAGCATTTTCTCCAACCCGCCAATTTCCGGTTCCAGTCCAGTTCGCTCTTGAACTGTCAAGTCGAGATTTTCTACTATATCTCGCAGAGCATCTTTAGCGTGGCGCAGGTTGAGTTCTGCCTGAATGTCTGCGAAGCTTAAAATTGTGTCATCTAATTCGCGATCGACATTTGAAAAATCCGAGGCTTCAGTCATTGTTCCCTTATTTTATAGTTCTGTTTTGTTTAAAGTTTCAGCCAATACAATGCTATTCTAGCTTTCTCTGTCTGCTTTGTACATTCTCTCGGATTTATCCAACTCTAACTCTCGGATTTACTCAAGCCTGACTCTCGGATTTACTCAAGCCTGACTCAGCCAAAAGTTCTCGCATTCACCCGCAAGCCCGCCGGGGATTTAAATCCCCGTCTTATAGCAAAAGTCGGTTAAAACCGACTGCCAACCTAAATTAGATTGTGATAAATTTCAGTCCTCTTTGAGAGGACTTTCGCTATGAGACAGGGGTTTTTAACCCCTGTCGGACAGTGCGACAGACCAATAAGCCGATTTACCCAATTTCAACTCATTTACAAAAATGATTAACCGCCTCCAAATAATAGCCAGTTATCCATTTCCTTTACGTGTAATAATTTTTCTATTAATCTTGCTAGCAATTTGGCTGCCGCTAGCAGCACCAATTTATCTCTTAGTTAAAGATAGTAACCTAGCAACTATTCTGACAATGGGATTGTTGTTTACTGAGTTTCTGTTCCTAGTGCCTCGCTGGGGAAAACAGGTTTACGGACAAACCCAATTACTCAAAAGTTATGGTTTAATCAATACGCGAAAAAACGGTTTGGAGCTTTTAATCGGATTGGCGATCGGGCTTTTGCTCACTTTCAGCTTATTTGTGGTGCAATGGCTGTTCGGTTTGGTCGCGTGGCAAAATTCTGATAATTTGCCGAGAATCATCGCAGAAGGGCTGTTAAGCGCCCTTGGAGTCGGTTTTGCGGAGGAGTTGGTATTCCGAGGTTGGTTGCTGGACGAGTTGCAGCGGGATTACAATTATAAAATATCTCTGTGGGTGAATAGCCTGGTGTTTGCCCTATCTCATTTTATCAAACCTGTCGCGGCAATGCTGCAGAGTTGGCCGCAGTTTCCGGGTTTGTTGTTGCTGGGTTTGATTCTGGTTTGGGGAAAAAGATCGCGCCAAAATCGCCTCGGTTTGTCGATCGGGCTTCATGCAGGTTTAATCTGGGGATATTACATCATTAACATCGGGCAGTTAGTGCGATATTCGGGATCTGTTCCCGACTGGGTGACAGGAGTTAACGGCAATCCGCTAGCTGGGGCAGTGGGGCTGTTGTTTTTGAGTGTCTTGGCCTTGGGAATGCGAAAACTGTCTGAACATTCCAAAGGTTTGTAATATATCCATCAGGTGCGTCGCTATGAGATTGTTGGTATTTAGTTAGGAATTTATCGCAGGCGACACACCCTACAACTGCTGCTGTTTTAGCAAAGGCATTATCAGATTAAATTGATATTTAGAGATTATTTAGGTTATAAATTATTTCTTGAGAACGCTTGAGCGCAATAGTAGCAATCGCAGATAATAAGGGAAAATCATCGTCATAATCTGCTTGATTTCGATATCGGCGCAACACTGCTAAATTATCGGCGATTAATTGATATCTTGAGTCAGGATTAATATCAAATTCTTGCCAAACATAGCGGTGAATATCGCTAGTTTTTGGCAGGGAATGACCTTGTTTATCTCGCAAATAGTTCCGCGCTAAGATAAAAGCAGCATAATAGGAACGACTGATAGCATCCCTCAATCGCGCCTCCTGTTCAGCAGGAATAGTTGCTTGACCAGCAAGTTCTTTTGCTAAATTTAGGTATTGCGACCAATCAAAACTCATCAGTATATTCCAAAATCGTATAAAAATGCTCCCGAATTTCATGGGATAATCCCCTAGACCAATTTTTACGCAATTCGTCTTCTCTATCCATTGCTTCATCGGGAGCGAGGTCTGTCAAGATGATTGAGAGAACCAGATGAACATAGTTAGGAATTTCGGGGTCATTGATGACTTGAAGTAATAGTTTTTGTTCGGGGAAATAATTGCTAATCTGAACGGGTGCTTCTAGCACAACGGGAAGTAAAAACGGATATTGGTTGATAAATTCAATAACTTCTGTTTTGTCTCGGAAAATGTATGATTTTTCTATGGTTTCGATGTCTGATTGGGAAATGAGGAAAGGCGCGACTCTTGGTGCTGATATCTTGTCTAAAATTAAGGATGCTATGGCATTTTGTTCTGCTTCGGGTAGTTGAGAGACGGTGGCAAAAGTTTCTGCTAATAGGTTATTCATTTTGTAAATCTCCTATGCGACTATTCGTGAGAAAAATCAATATTTCTAATTATAATCTGTTCGGCGGTGAATCTGAAAAAAAAATTAGTTTACTACGCTGGAACCCATCCTAAATCAGCACCAACTCCTCCGTAAATAAACCAGACTATTTCCGCAGACTTGTCTCTACAGAAAGCATTGACACAATGACAGTGATTTTCCCAAACAAGACTTACGCACAGGTGACCAGAAACCGGTTTTTTTGCGATATCCTTCGCTGTACTCCACAGATTAAGTAAAAAACCCGGTTTCTTTGTCGGGAGTGCATCCACGAGTGCCAAAAAATAAATCGAGTCGCCAGAGACGACGAAAAAAGTGAAAAAGAGAAAAGAGTAAAGAGTAAAAGGGCAAAAGAGCAAAGAAGAGTCCTCACGGGGAAAACTAGGACGACGAAGAAACCGAAGCAACCGCCACGCGAAAACCCCTGGGCCCCGACGCGAGGCCCGCCGAGCCGAAGTGACAATCGGCACTACGGCAAGCGAACGCATCGTAGTTCCAGGAACCGCCACGCTGCACCCGGTAATTACTATCTCCACCACTTTCCCAAGCACTACCATCAGTCGGCGCACCGTTATAATTATTGTGCCTAACATCTTGACACCATTCCCAGACATTCCCGTGCATATCATAAAGTCCAAAGCTATTAGGCGGAAAACTACCTACAGCAGTTGTTTTCTCACGAGAACTTCCCTTCGGTGCTGAACCGTAGGGATAATTGCCGTCATAATTAACTAAATCCGGGGTAATTGTCTCCCCAAAATAAAAAGGTGTAGTGGTTCCTGCACGACAAGCATATTCCCATTCTGCCTCACTAGGCAGTCTATAATTGCGTCCAGTAAGTCGAGATAATCTTGCACAGAATTCTATAGCATCATCCCAATCTGCTTGCTGAACAGGGAAATTACCTCTAAAATTAAAAGGATCAGGATAAACCTTGAGGTCAATCTTGACTTTCAGTAAAGCTGCCACAGCGCGCCATTGAGCCTGAGTCACCTCATATTTTCCCATCAAAAAAGGGGCCACATTAACATTATGCTGCGGCCCTTCATCGTTATATCGTCCTGCTTCCGTATTGGGGGAACCCATGACAAAACTGCCACCAGGAATTGCCATCATGTCTAAAGTTATGCCCTTGGCGATAGTTTCTGTAAAAACCTGTGCTTGACTTTGGCTGCGCTTGGTGATTTCCCCCGTTGAATTCACTGTCACCGTTTCAAATTGAACTGTTTTTAGGGAATTTGACGATACTTTTGGCGATGGAGTTTTTGGTGCTGGTGGTTCTGGTTGTGGGGTTTCTGGAGGTGGTGGCAACTGAGATGGTATATCGTCGTTGGGTAATATCGGTGACGATGGCTCATTCGTTGAAGTTTGAGGCGATTTGTTCCCCAAACTTTGATACACAACTAAACCGATAAGTCCTAATCCAGCCAAACCGACGAATTGTAAAAAACCTCGCCTTGTCGGTGGCGGCGGTGGTGTTGGTGTCGGTGGCGGTGGCGGTGGTGGCGGTGGGAGAGGCGACGACAAAGATAAAATTGCTTGCAATGCTTCCCCTGCATCTTGATAGCGCTGACTGAAATTATCGCGCACCATTTTATCTAAAATATTCGCTAAATTATTGCTAACTTGTGCCTGATTTTGCCAAATAACTTCTCCCGTCTGCGGATCTTCTGGTAAGGTATCAGGAGGTTGACCAGTCAATGCTTGAATCCCAATCATCCCCACTGCATAAATATCGCTACACAGTTTAGGTTTGCCCTTCGCTTGTTCGCTGGGCATATAACCCGAAGTACCAATACCAACGGTGAAGCTAGTTTGTCCTTGAGCATTAACAACCATTGTGCTAATTTCCTTGACCGCCCCGAAATCAATCAAGATAATTTTACCATCTTGGCGACGCATTATATTAGCAGGTTTTAAGTCGCGATGAATCACATTTTGCTGATGAACAATGGCTAAAACTTCTAATATCTCGTGCAATAATTTAATAGTATGGGATTCGCTTGATTTTTTACCGAGAATCAGTTCTTTGGTAAGGTCATGTCCTTCGATAAAATCTTGCACCAAATAAAATTCGCCATTTTCCTCAAAGTGGGCGGAAAGGCTGGGGATTTGGTCGTGTAGCTTACCCAATTTATACAGCGTTTGGGCTTCTTTGTCGAATAAGCCTTTGGCAATTAGTAAAATGGCGGGATTGGGGTCTTTCGGTTTAAGATGTTTGACAACGCACTGGGGCTGTCCGGGTAGGTCTAAATCTTTAGCGAGGTAGGTGTCGCCAAAACCGCCTTGTCCCAAGTCTTTGATAATTTGATAACGATTGCGGAGAATACGACTCGTCGGCATAGTTTTCAGGGAATGCAGTGCAAGTTAGGATATATTGTCGCACAAAAAGTAATGAGATGGTTAAAATCAGAATCGTTTCCACAATTATACTGTTAGTTAGTGCCAGTTGTTCATCTCCCGCACAGGCGCAAAATGCCGCACAAGCCAAGCCAAATAATTCTTTAGTTCAAGTGCAGCCAACGCGAGAACAAATTCTCAATGCTTGCGTGCAGAATCAGGCTGAAACCCTGCCAAATCCTTTTACCGATGTACCTTCCAATCACTGGGCTTACAAAGCTGTTTTGACAATGTATTATTGCGGAGCTTACCGAGAAGGGACGCCACCTGCTTTAATTAAAGAATCACTGGAATCGGGACCTCCTATTAGAGAAAGTTTGCCTTCCCGATTCCCTTTTCCCTTCCCATTACTATGATTTTAAAACTCAGCTGCAGGCAACGCCACAACAAATTCTCCCTGCTTGCGTGCAGAATCAGGTTGAAACCCTGCCCACTCCTTTTACCGATGTACCTTCTGATTGCTGGGCTTACAAAGCTGTTTTGACAATGTATTATTGCGGGGCTTACCGAGAAGCGACGCAACCTGATTTGCTGACAAACCGCCGATTTATAAAAGTGAATGCAAAGAAGGTGAATTATACAAAAAAGTGACTATTCAGATATCAAATGCTAACAACACTAATTCCTGCGGTCGCGGGCGATTCCAGCTTTTGCTTCACCACAATTTGCACATCGCACCCTAACGCATTTAAAAATCGAAACAACCTTTCTGTTGAAAAACCTGTCAGCTTTCCTCTCATCAAGGCTGACACCTTTGGCTGGTCAATTCCTAATACTTCTGCTGCTTGAACTTGATTCAGTTTCCTTTGACTAAGGATCTCGGTTATCTGGCGTACCAGTTCCGCCTTCATCAGCATTTCATCAGAATTAGGCAGACCCAAATCAGCAAATATATTGCCACTACTAACTTGAATATCGATCTCCTTACTCATGATTTCGCCCTTTTTTACCTGGTCTTAGTTATTCCTGAAAAAGTAGTGATAAGAAGCCGTCTATTTCCAGCTTCTTTAGAAATATAAGCACATCTTATCACTACTAATTCCATTCTTACTTACTCTTGAACTCTTCGTAATGTTCTTGAGCTAGTTTTAGCCTTTCTTGGATTAACTTAATATCTTGTTGCGGTGTAGCAATTCCTTTTTTAGACTTTTTCTGGAAAGCGTGCAAAACATACACTGTATCTGCAAACTTTACCGTGTAAACAGCTCGATAGGTATCCCCATCATAGTCATCGGTAATTTCTAAAACTTTTGCACCTCCAAACCCTTTGAGAGGTTTAGCAGATTGGTGTTTTCCTCCTGTTTGTGCTAGATACAGAGCATAGCCCATTATGCCACGTACATCTTCAGGAAATTCTTTAAGATCGTTCAGAGAACTTCCGATCCATAGAATATCTTTGGGTGATATTTGTCTCATGTTTAGAATATTTTCTCAAGATTTTTTTTCTCATGGCATTGATTGTGTTGTTTACGACTACACTTCCATTATGCTAGATTTAGCATAATGTGTCAAGAGTTATTCTCAAATAAATATCAATATTAAAACTCAGCCCGAACCGTAAACGAATAATCTCCGCCCGGTTCAAGCTGATAATCCCATTTTTCCAAAAAACGGTGCAGCGGTTCCTGAATCAATGCCCTACCCTGAGAAGGTTCAAGTATCAGTGTTTTTTCTGACGTGAAACGCCACTGAAACTGCCACTCAAAATTGCCGGCAGTCACTTCACCCTCAATCGTGCCTTTTTGCCAAGATTGGCCAGTAACCCGGACATATGCAGTTGTTTCAGGCAAACGTCTCGAACTCACCTTTTTGTTTCCGCGTTTGTTTCTGCAATTGTGCGACTATTGTAAAGGCTCATGGCTTTTTCTACTCCTTGGTGCAGGCTTAGTTCCACAGCTTCTACAACCAGTTTAAGCACTTTCTCTACTAACTGACTTTCCTCTGAGGAAAATTTTCCTAAAACGAAGGAAATCGTATCTTTCTCATTTTTAGCAGCATCGTTTTGAGGTTTGCCGATGCCAATCCGCAAGCGGGGAAATTTGTCTGTGCCCAAATGAGAAATTGTCGATTTCATGCCGTTGTGCCCGCCGGCCGAACCGGCAAGCCGCATTCTCAATTTCCCGATCGGCAAATCCATATCATCGTATACTATTAATACCGACTCCGCAGGTATTTTGTACCAATCCGTCGCCGCCCGAATCGATTGACCCGACAGATTCATGTAAGTTAGAGGTTTGAGTAGCCGGATTTTCTGTCCCCGCGGCCGGTTTCCCTCGCCAAATATGCCTTGAAATTTGCGATTTTCCGACAGGGAAATCTGCCAAGATTTAGCCAAGGCATCGACAGCATTAAAGCCTATGTTGTGTCGGGTGCGATCGTATTTAGGTTCGGGATTTCCCAACCCAACTATTAGCTGGGGAATCACTAACTCCGCTGGTGTTTCCGACTTCTGAGTGTTATTCATTTAAATGTCTGTGCTATCTTCCTTGGGAGTAGTCGCCGTGAGTTTTTCAGTTGCCGGTTTGCTGCTAGTTGCTACTGCTTCTTCTAACTGCTTAGCTTCCCGCGTGAATTCCGACTCAAAATCCCGCGAAGCATCTTGAAAGCCCCGAATTGCTTTCCCCATACTCCGACCGATTTCAGGTAATTTTTTCGGGCCAAATACCAATAGGGCGATCGTAAAAATAACTGCCATTTCGGGCAAACCTATGCCAAAAATATTCATAGTTTTTCTCCTGCAATTTGTTTAGTTACTTCTTGTTTATTTATGGCAAAAGTAATCGGAAAGGGTAAGGAAAAACGGGAAAACTTAGCTTTTACCCTTTCTCCTCAACCCTCAGCTTTTACTTTTAGCCTTACTGTTTTGCGATCAATTTTTAGCGGCCGAGACTCGACCAATCCATATCCACACTCTCCAGAATCAGAGAAGAGTTGTAGATTTGCAAAATAATCAACAAGAACACGAAAAACAGTCCAATGAACACGCTCATCAACAGCGTGGTTCCCCAGCCGGGGGCTACCTTGCCGTATTCCGAGTTAAGGGGTTTGAGTATATCTCCTAACCAAGTCCGTTGTGCCATAAGTCACCTGCAATGAATCTCTACAGAAAAGTTTGACATATTTCTACCGCTAATTGCGATCGCAATTTCTCAGAAATGCCACCGGGGGACTCGCAAAACGGGGAGTGGGGGCTGGCTGCCATACCGTACAGCGCCTAAAATCACGAGACTTTCAGACGGATTGTTATTTTTTGTAATATTATAGAGTGGAGCACTCATAATCGATCACAAATATGGAACCCGCAGCAGTTCTCGGCATTTCTCTCGGTGTGTGTCTGGTGGCCATCACCGGTTTCTCGATCTACACGGCTTTCGGCCCTCCCGCTAAGGAATTGAGAGATCCTTTTGAAGAACACGAAGACTAAAGAAGAAGGAAGGCACAACACGGATTCGGACACGGATACACGGATGAATTTAAGTGTGTTTCCAGATATCTCCTATTCTCGGTCTCTCCCTCTCTCCCTGGTAGATATTCTTCTAGGGGCGGGAAGGGAGTGATGCTGTGAGGCGATCGCCTGTCGCCTACTCGTCAATGGTATATTTTTCATAAATACAGTAAATCTCTATTCCATTTAAGCTAAAAATTATCAAGTTTCAGGGCAAAGCATAATGGGCAATACATTTGGGCATTTATTTCGGATATCGACATTTGGGGAATCTCACGGCGGCGGTGTGGGAGTAGTAATTGACGGTTGCCCGCCCCTGGTGTCGATCGACGCATCGGAAATTCAAGCCGAACTCGATCGCCGTCGCCCCGGCCAAAGCAAAATTACTACGCCCCGCAAAGAAGCAGATACCTGCGAAATTCTGTCCGGGGTGTTTGAAGGCAAAACTTTGGGAACGCCGATCGCAATTTTAGTCCGCAATCAAGACACTCGCCCCCAAGATTACGGCGAAATGGCGACAACTTACCGCCCTTCTCACGCTGATGCTACCTACGATGCTAAGTACGGAATTCGTAACTGGCAAGGCGGAGGTCGCAGTTCGGCGAGAGAGACAATTGGTAGAGTAGCAGCAGGGGCGATCGCTAAAAAAATTCTCCAACAAGCAGCAGGAGTCGAAATAGTCGGCTACGTCAAACGCATCAAAGACTTAGAATGTGTCGCCGACCCGGACACTGTTACCTTAGAACAAGTAGAAAGCAACATCGTCCGCTGTCCAGATGCCGAATGTGCCGAAAGAATGATTGAACTGATCGAAAAAGTTCGCGACAGTGGAGATTCGATCGGCGGTGTAGTCGAATGCGTCGCCCGCAATGTACCCAAAGGTCTGGGAATGCCCGTATTCGACAAACTTGAAGCCGACTTGGCCAAAGCCATCATGTCCTTGCCCGCCAGCAAAGGCTTTGAAATAGGTTCCGGGTTTGCCGGGACTCTGCTCAAGGGCAGCGAACATAATGATGAATACTATACTGATGATAAGGGTGTAATTCGTACAGTGACGAATCGCTCTGGCGGAATTCAGGGTGGCATTGCTAACGGCGAAAATATAATTTTGCGGGCGGCATTCAAGCCGACTGCGACAATTCGCCAGCAGCAGCGCACAGTTACCCGAGAAGGCGAAGAAACGCTGCTGGCTGCCAAGGGACGGCATGACCCTTGTGTTTTGCCAAGAGCTGTGCCAATGGTGGAAGCAATGGTAGCTTTAGTGTTGTGCGACCATCTGCTGCGCCATCACGGACAATGTGGAACCTTAAAGCCTGAATTTTAAAATGGAAATCAGCTTGTCCTCAGTAGCGGCAAATCCCGTTGATTGCCCTCAACCCTCCGAATCAATAAAAGGTATAGATGATTTTGTAGTACAGTTTTGGGGCGTGCGGGGCAGTGTTCCGACACCCGGACAGGAAACTGTTCGCTACGGCGGCAATACTTCTTGTTTGGAAATGCGAGTCGCTGGCAAACGCTTGATTTTTGACGGCGGAACAGGCTTGCGGATGCTGGGAGACCAGTTGGTGCAAGAAATGCCGGTGCAAGCTTATATGTTTTTTACTCACTATCACTGGGATCACATTCAAGGTTTCCCGCTGTTCGCCCCAGCTTTCATCCGCGGCAATAGCTTTGATATTTACGGGGCGACTCCGCCGGATGGAGATTGCATGAAAAGGCACTTCGTTGAACGGGTGCTCCACTCGAATTCGCCGGTGCCGCTGATGGGTTTGCAGGCAGATTTGAATTTCTACGAACTCAATCACAACCAGACGATGATGCTGGATGATATTGAGATTAGGACGGGTTCTCTGAATCACCCGAATACTGCTATGGGATATCGGGTGACTTGGCAGGGACGATCTGTGGTTTATTGTTCGGATACTGAGCATTTTCCCGATCGGCTAGATGAGAATGTCTACAATTTAGCCCTCGACGCTGATGTGCTGATTTACGATGCGATGTACACAGACGAGGAATATCACAACCCCAAGTCTCCGAAGGTTGGTTGGGGACACTCGACTTGGCAGGAAGCGGTGAGAATGGCTAAGGAGGCGCGGGTGAAACGAGTGGTGATTTTTCACCACGATCCGGCTCACACGGACGATTTTCTCGATCGCATCGCCGAAGATGTGCAAATCGCTTTTCCGAAGGCTGTCATGGCCCGCGAGGGTCTGATTTTGCCGATCGGCTTCTGAAAAGTCGCCCTTGCCAGAGCGATCGAACCATCAACCGATCGAACCATAATTGTTATGTGAATATGTGGATCTGGGGCGAAACCAGCTCCACAATTTTTTTGAATACGCAGCAAACTCTTAACTGCATGGTATAATTCTTGCTTGTTAAGTTTTTAGGCAGATTATTTAAGGTTTTTTTTATTCTTCAACCGCGTCCGCAAGACGCCAAGACGTAAGATAATTGGAGGATTGCCAAGGGTGAAAAGGAGACAGTTTTGAATGTCAACAAACACGGGGAGGCGAGGCTCTCGCACGCCTGAGTGCTAGTCTGAGGCCAGTAGACTTCCAGAAGCCTTGTTACAGATTAATTATTAAGGACAAAAACTGAAGTTATAGCTCGGATCAAATAAAAGCGCGATCGGTTTTTTGGGCTCATGAATATTGACAACTCTCAAAAGCTAATAGCTTTTAGGTACAAACTGAGAAAATTTTCAGCAGTCAATTTGACTAACCAGAAAGAAACGATCGCTCTGGCGTTTGGCAGTAGCTGCGGCAAGCGAATGTTATGACTTGACTATCAAAATGGGAAATTTACGTTTTAGATCTTCAGCACATCAATACAGATGGATTGCCCTAGGCAGTTTTGCTGTAATTATGGGTATTTCAGGCGCCCTGGCCTACCGCCTCGCCCCGCCCCCCGGATTCATGGCTCAAGGCACTCTCAGTTCTAATAATCCGCCAGTCAAATTTTCGACCACGGGCACGACAATTCTCAAGCAGGGAGAGCAACTCACCCCGGAGGTTCTCCTAGCAGATAATGTTGTCAAAGCAGTGGCAGATGCAGTTAAGCTGTCGCCCCAGCAAGTTCGACAAAATGCTATTGTCAAAATTTCTAAGCCGGAACAACCCCTAGAAATTGTGGTTGGGTATCGCTCGCTAGATCAGGAGCAAGCAATCAAAACGGCGGATATGTTGATGAAGGGCATGGTTGAAAAAAGCCGCCTGATTAACAGATATCGGTGGCAATCAGTCAATCAGTCGCTCAACCAACGCTTGGCACAAGTCACTCAAGACCTGAAACAAGCTCAGCAAAAACTCGACCAATACGAAAGAGAGCGCGCTCGCCTGTTGCAGCAAATGAAGCTTCAGCAAGACTTTTACAATAAAACTCAGCTTGCAATGGCGGATACGCAAGCGTCGGAAAAAGAAATGGTTAGCAGTTTGGCCGCCGCTACAGTGCCGCAAATTGTGGCGACGCCTACGAGCGATCCGACAGTGCCTCTGATTTTGGGAATTGGCTTGCTGTTAGCGATTTTGGTCAGCCGCGGTTTGATTCCTTCGGTGGCGGATTGGAGGTACAAAGCAGCTTTTCAGCGAGAAGAGAGCGAAAGGCTCCAAAGTGCTTTGTACCGATTGATCAAAGAAGGCCGGGGCGAAATCACTCTGGTGCGGTTTGCGATGGAAACGCGGCTGTCGCCGGATGTCGCTCAGCGTTTTTTGAACCAACAAGCTGAAGTTTTTAATGCCAATTGCGAAATTAAAGACGACGGCAGCATCTTGTATCACTTCCACATTTAAAGGGCTGGGGGCGATCGCGCTTCCCAGAAAAATTTAGCCGATCGGGCCCTCACTGCTCGATCGGCTTGTTTGTTTCTTAATCTGATATCTTGCACCATTGTCAGCAACAGGCAAGATGCCTGTTCCACAAGAAAATTTATATGTTGTGGAACAGGCCGAAAAGCCTGTTCATAAAAGACTAATGGAGAATGGTGCAACATCTGAGTTAATAGGATTATATCAGGTTCGGTCGATCGACTATCCTCCTCTAGGTAGGCGCGGGTTTACCGGATCTATAACTTATACTACTACTACAGATTTTGGTGAACCCGCCGACGCGAGCTGGCGTTGCGGTGATTTTACGTGACATAATATTAGGCTCAACCCGGTTTCTTAGCTTGTAGGATGCCCCGGAGCTAAAAATTGCTCGATCGACAGAGGTGTTGAATAACGTAGAACACCCGAAGATTGTGCCAGTGCGTCCCAGACTGGCTAAAAAATATTTTTTTTGTGTTCCGCTTGCTTTTTTCTTAAATATATGTACACTTATAAAAACTAAGTAAATCTACGGTTGCTTTTTACCGGACTTACCGGATTAAGGGTACTTTATCCTTAAATATTTCTTAAGGTAGAGCTCAACTCAGTAGAAATGCTGTAGTATAGAACAATAAGCGATTCAGGGATGTTATGTAGTTTCACATCAGAAACTCGATCGGGCAAAAGCCTAGAATCAAACTCCCCGACTGAAAGGGTACATTTTCATATTGAACTTTTGTAATCACCTAGAGGCTAAATCATGATTTTGGGAATAATTGGTTCAACTTTCGTAGCTTACTTTTTGCTAATGTCGGTAGCTAATTACGGCGACACTGGAATGTAGATTAGTTAAGGCACTTATGCACGGAGACATAAGGCAGCAGGCAAAAAAAGCTGTTTGACAACTTCTTGACAAGTTCGATTAAGTCTCAGCTTCAGCCAACTCTGTCGTGTCACAGTAGTGTCTGATCAAACAAAAAAATGGATGAAGGAGTCGTTAAGTACCGTTGTGATTGGGAAGAGGCAGGCCCTGTAGCTGCCACCAACATAGCAGATTTGATGGACTGGCGCGATCGGCTCCACTCTTGGGGATTAATTGGCGTCTACGAAAATGGCATAGGGTTTGGCAACGTCAGTGTCAGACTCGGTAATTCTTGCCAATTCGTGATTTCGGGAACCCAGACTGCACACTTGAGGAATCTGGGACCAGAATCATACTGTACTGTTACCGAATTTAACTTAGAAAAAAATTTCCTCGGCTGCCGGGGCCCCGTACAAGCTTCGTCGGAGTCCCTGACTCACGGGGCCCTGTACCTTCAGAGAGAGGATGTGTGCGGGATAATTCACGTCCACAATCCTAAGCTATGGCAGCAACTGCTGTTTAAGATTCCTACTACTAGAAAAGAAATACCTTACGGCACTCCCCAGATGGCCTTAGAAATGTTTAGACTTTTTGAGGAGGAGAATTTGGCAGATCGCAAAATGCTGGCCATGGCCGGTCACGAGGACGGCATTATCTGTTTTGGCAGCACCTTGGACGAAGCTGGCCAAGTGCTTTCTGCTGTGACTGGTTACACATGAGAGCTTGCACTATTCTCATAAAAAGCTAAGAAACCGAGTTTATTGACAAAAAACCTAGGATTTTCCCTGTGTCTATGGCAACTGAGATGTTGCGCCAATATCAATAGTCCTTAATCCTTTTTTGGGCGGGTTCTCCTGCCCAACCCCTAATCCCCACAAAAAATTAATTCTTTGTGGAACAGGCATCTTGCCTGTTCTTGATAATGGTGCAACATCTCAGTGCCAAGAAACTAAGGTGATGACGTGGATGCCTGATTTGAGTTAAACTGAGCTTTACCCTTGACATCGGGTGGCTGGCTCGATTTAGCCTCATAGGTTCAAAACTTTTGAAGTGCCTCTTGCCTCTGCGGTAAGGGGGAGATATTTTTAAAGAGAAACAGATTATATAACAAAAGCTGAGAGTCATCGTGAATCAAACTAAACTTGTAAGCTCCAAAGAACTGCAATCAGAGGTATCTCGTCTCACCGAAGAGCTGCAAATGCGCGACCAATTGGTGCAGCAGTTGTCTCAAGAACTTTTCAGGCTGGTGAAGGGCAATTCTAGTTTTGTGCCTGCGCCGGAAGTTTCCGATCGCCACCAAGCTCAAATGCAGGCAATGCGGGAACAACTCCAAGCTGTTGAAGAACAGGTGGGTTTTTATCAGGAACAAATCGCCGAACGGGATGCTGAGGTTTACCAACTGCGGCAGTCGGTGCAAGAATTGACGGATCGTTCTCGGATGCTAGAACAGGTAGTGCAGGAATTGCCGGGGGTTTACCGCCAGAAGTTTGCCGAGCGGCTCGATCCGATTAAGGAAAAGTTGGATCAATTGCAAAAGGAAAACCGTCAGTTGCACACTGAGTTGCAAAGCGTAACTTACCGTCTCGCGGTGCGGAGCCGCAAGGCTAAGGGCCTGGATCTGCCGAGCGTCGATGAAACGGACGATCGGGGAATTCAAATGCCGAGCTTTGGCAATGTCTAAGGTTTTGATTGTCGCGGGTGGTGACAAAGATCCGGCCGCAAGTCTCAAGGCGGCGATCGCTCAATCTCATCCTTTAACTGAAGTCAATATCTGTGGGGTTTCTGAACTCCATTCTGGCGCGATCGCTCCGGGTGGGGCGATCGTTTGTCCTTTGACCCTGGATGTACCAGAAAATCTGGTTTTTCCGGCTCAAGATGTGTTTCGATTTTGTGGCAATGTTTCCGCAGCGCGCGATCGAGTGTCCCAAGAGTTGCTTTTTCCCGTCGGTGGTGGCAATTTTTGGCTGCCTGTGGTGTTGACGCCAAAGGGCCCACTGTATGCTGAGGCGATCGGTGGGGAACCTTCTAAGCAGTCGGGCGAGTTGAGTTACTCTCAACCGGTGCATTTGTCGGATGTTTGGCGACAGCAGTTGTATGAGTTGGCTTACCGCTTGCTGAATCTTTTAAATGCGCCTCCGGCGACTTATTTGATGCAGTTCGGGTTTGTAGGGGAAAGGATTTGTTTCGATCGACTTTGGCCTTTTCCGGCTGCACCTGCGATCGCTTCTGTCGGCGTTCAAGTGCCGGATTTATTTCTTTGTCATTGGTATTGCTTGACAAATAAGCCTATTTATGATATACAAATTAGCTCTGCGGTTGCTTGAAGTCTATGGGAAACTTGAGATTTGAGCTCGGCAGATCATTTTAATCAAGCAACTAAAGCCGGAGTTTCAGTGGAGATAACTTGCTCGAAACTGTCGAAGATTTCAAAGAGTTGGTCGAGTTGAGTAATTTCAAATATTAGCCTGACTGTTGCTGAGAGGTTGCAGATGACGAGGCGGCATCCCCGGTGGCGGGCGGCGTTGAGTCCCCCGACTAAGGCGCAGATCCCCGAACTGTCGATGAAATCT
The DNA here is from genome assembly GCF_036705285.1 of Microcoleus sp. B4-C1. Taxonomy (NCBI): domain Bacteria; kingdom Bacillati; phylum Cyanobacteriota; class Cyanophyceae; order Oscillatoriales; family Microcoleaceae; genus Microcoleus; species Microcoleus sp. B4-C1. Next base: position 91,816 of record NZ_JAUBUC010000009.1, read on the forward strand.
ACGGCGGCCATGTCTATTACCCAGAGTTTGTGGCGATCGGGCACAATCTCGGCTAGCTGTTGCTGGAGGAGGCTGCCGGCTTGGGAGTCGAGGCAGTTGTGAGGTTGAAGGACGATGGGTGGGTTGAAGTTGGGAGATTCCATAGCAGTTATCCTACGATCGTAAAGTATGAATAAGTTAGTTTAGTTGCTGACTCTCTTGAGAGACTCAGGGGATTTCAGCGTATGTTTTAGGATTGGCGATCGCCCTTGTGGGAATCGGTGGGGAGAGCCGTTGTGATAAATTTAGGAGGAAAACTGGCTGGCGATCGCGCGGAACGCAACTGCAACAATTCTCTACTTATCTAGTATGCCTGAAAGGCTAATGTTTAGTTGGATCAGCGATCGCGACAACAGTGTGTTTTTCATCACAGCGAAAGATTGCACTATTGGCTGAATCGAGCCAATATATAAATGTATTGAGCTTTGCAAAAGTTTACGAAGGCAGTATCGAATGTCTTTTGAGTTTTTATCGTTAGAGACTATTCAGCAGTTTGCGCGTGATTACGGCTACTGGGCAGTATTTCTGGGAATTTTGCTGGAAAATCTGGGAGTTCCTCTTCCAGGCGAGACAATTACGATTGCTGGCGGGTTTTTAGCTGGCAGTGGGGAACTGAATTACTGGTTTGTGCTCGGCAGTGCGATCGCTGGTGCTACATTGGGGGGAAATTTTGGTTATGCGATCGGCAGGTACGGCGGCTGGCCACTGCTGCTGAAGCTGGGACAATTTTTCCGCTTTCGAGAAGAACAACTGTTTGACTTAAAAGAACAGTTTAGCAAAAATGCAGCTAAAGCCGTATTTTTGGGCCGTTTCATCGCACTGCTGCGAATTTTTGCTAGCCCCCTAGCGGGTATTGCAGAAATGCCTTTTTGGAAATTTTCGCTGTTCAATGTTCTGGGTGCTGCAAGCTGGGCATCTGTAATGGTGAGTTTATCCTACTTCTTGGGACAAGTTGTGTCTTTAGAGAAATTGGTAGCTTGGGCTGCTCAATTTGCGGTATTTGCTTTGCTGTTAGCAGTTGCTTGGATTGCAATTCCTATTTGGTTGGAGGCGCGGACTTTGGACAAGACTAAGTAAGATTGGTGGTTAGACTTTTTGCAAGAGTTCGGGATTTTCTGTTTTTAACCGCAGATAAAAGCAGATGCAATGTATTTTTGCAATAAGTCTATCTAATCATTCGTAGGTTGGGTTAAGCGAAGCGAAACCCAACTATCTAGCGAAACCCAACTTTCTGGGAACCTCAAGTTGGGTTTCGTTCCTCAACCCAACCTACAACTTTTTTCCTTTTAGTCAGTTCGCTAACATAGATTTATAATAGTAAAAATCAATTATATAATAGATAAGAACTATGGGATACACTACAATTTTTGACGGAACATTTCATTTAAATAAACGGTTATTAGACAGCGAAGCTATTTACTTATTAGAGTTTTCTCGAACTCGACGGATGAAGAGAAATTCGGCGATTTTGCAAAGTATTCCCGATCCGGCGAGAACAGCGGTGGGTTTGCCTGTGGGCGAAGAAGGCTGCTATTTTGTCAATGAAAAATGGGATGAAGACTCCGAAATTTCTGTTGTTAATTACAACCGCCCGCCGAAGACTCAGCCCGGATTGTGGTGTAAGTGGATTCCTACTGCTGACGGCGGAGGGATTAAATGGAGCGGCGTAGAAAAGTTTTATGATTATGTCGAATGGTTGCAGTATCTGATCGACAATTTTCTCAAACCTTGGGGTTATGTTTTGAATGGCGAAGTGAATTGGCAGGGGGAAAGAGAAGAAGATATAGGTATAATTGTAGTTGCCAGCAATCTGATTATTTTGCCAGAAGGTGCTGAGGAATTGTTGAGGTATGCGGTGTCGCCGGTATCGGTGCCAAAGTTTGTTTGGGATTGTTTGAAGGCGGTGCAAGCGGCGGGATTTTCTTTGAGGGATTGGAAGGAGGTAATTGATAAAGCTGTGGAGTTGGGACACGGGGAAGCTGCACTGTGGATCAAGCCTAATTTTGACAAGTATTTTGATGGTATGGAGCGGGGTTTTGAGTTTGAAGGAGAGGTGATTGAAACAAAAGATGAGGATTTGTGAGCGGTAGTTTCGATTTGACTTACGCATGGTGGCTCAGAAACCGGGTTTTTTACGAAAATACTTCGCGACAGCCCGCAGATTCGGGAAAAAACCCGGTTTCTGCCATAGGAGTGCGTAATGCCTGTTGATACTAAGTCAATTGCGGATATGCTATTGATTTTGAGGCAAGTTTCACCGCAGCACGTCTGAATAACCAGAAGGACATTGTAGGTCGGGAGAATTAGTAGATATCGGTGTTCCTGGAAGCTCTTTTGATGGTTGATTGCTTTCGCAAAGTCTAGATTGTGTAGATGTAGATTCGTCATTAGGGCTTTTAATTAAAGAAACTATACCTGTATAGTTTTTCAATCCATCTCTCTTGGCTAAACCGATTGCTTGCACCCAACGATTATCATTACTCAAGACAATGCTATACGAATAATTTTCTGTTTCTGACTTAATACCTATTCCCAATTTTTCTATGCTAGATGCGAAACTGGCATACTCAGCGTAAAAAGCTTGTTGTGCTCTATTCATTGAACTAACATACTGTTTGGCTTCTGACTGTCTCGCCTTGTTTTGTTGATTTTGGAGATTAACTACTTGAACATTAGCGGGCAGTGTCGTTTGCTCAGATATTTTTTGAAAAATCCTTGCATTGGAACTAAAAGATGTGGGTCGAGATTCTCCAAGATTATCTAATTCTAAACGCAACTGACCATCTGCCGTTAAATCAAAAATTGTCCTCGCGGTAATTTTACCTCCTACTAATATATCCAGGTCTTTTTGTTGAGGATTTACGTTAGTCTGATACTCCATTTCGGTAGCTGAAGTAGGCGTCTCCAAAATAAATAACTTCCCTTCCTGCGTAAAGATTAATGTTACAGACTGACCAGAAATTTGCCCTTGCCATTGACCTATCAATTGTTTAGCAACAGAAATCTCAGGAGTTGCAGTAGCTAAAGAGGTTGACGTTGACGTTGACGTTGAAATTGAAGAAGTTTTAGGATTTAGTAAATTATATAATCCAAAGCCAGCTAAGCCTAACACTAATGTTGAGCCAGCACCAATTATAGCCCATTTCCAAGGCGCAAGATTAGAGTTGTTTTGAGGATTAGTCATAGTAATTACTTTGTGGTAGCTACAGCATAAACTGCCGATTAAATAGAAAATCAAGAATTAACTAAGGAGCAGACATAGTAAGAATGTAATCTGTTTCTCTTGCCTTGAACCCAATCACAACAATATAGTGACCAACACTCAAATTTCTTTTGATGATTGCGGGCTTATCTTTAAAAGCCGAGCGGTTCTCTATTCTACCGCTAATCACACCAGTACCACTTTGATCTTCATAAATAAACATTTCTACTTCGCTATTCACACCATCTAAAGACAAATTAATGTCACTGGGATTTGCCAGTTGGAAACGGTAATAACGCTGTTGATTTTTGGAGCTAACACTTCCATTTAGAGGGATAGTACCTTGAAGAAACTCAAGATTTTTTGCTTGGCTTGTATTATTGACAATCTGAAGTGAGTAGGGAGTTTCTCTAACCTTAGACCGAATAGCAACAATATAGTTGCCAACACTCAATTGTCTGTCAATAATTCCCATTCTAGAATTAATAGCAGATCGGTTCTCTATTCTACCGCTAATCACACCAGTCCCACTTTGATCTTCATAAAGAAACATTTCTACTTCGCTATTCACATTACCTAAATATAGAGTGATATTACTTGGATTATCTATTTTAAAACGGTAAATACGTTCTTGATTGTTAGAGTTGAAATTCCCGGTGAAGGTACAAGAACGATTTAGAAACTCAAGGTTTACGGTACTGCCATTTTGCTCTACTGTGCAAGGCTTTTCGTCAGCAGATAGTTTTACTGGAGATGGCGATGGCGAAACTGGCGCTGGAGTTTCCGGTGCAGGAGAAGAAGTGGAGGTTGGTGATGAAGAAGGAGTAGAATCTGGTTTAGGAGAGTCAGGTGAAGGCGAAGAGCTAACTGTGGTCGGTGGAGCTGGAATGACAGGTCTAGGTTCTGGTGGATTTGAACATTTCAAAATACCAAACCTACATAGAACCTCACTTCCAACAAGCCAGGTTCCTATATTTGCTATATTTGCAAGCGCAACTAAAGCGCCTGCAATACCTCCCAAAACTATAGCAATCCCTATTCTTCTTGTAGGTCCGCTAGGGCCTCCACTACCGCCACTACTGCTACCAGTTCCACTGCTGCCACTACCACCGCTACCAGTTCCACTGCTACCAGTTCCAGGGCTACCGCTACCGCCGCTACTACCAGATGACATTAATATCTTCCTCTTCTACTAAGAATTGTTGTTCAGTCACATTGCTTTCTAATAACTAGCCTGATGTTGTTGAGAACGACATCAAGCTAGTACCGTTGATTTTTGCCGAGTTCCACCTAATCATCTTTTATATTTAAGTTGCTGACAGTGAAGGTATTGAATATATTTTCTAAACCTCCATTACTGAATACTAATCCTGTTAACGCCCAACTTCCATCTGTATAACGAGAAAATGTAGCTTCTCCTGCGCCCGAGTAGTTGACTTGTCTTTGTTCCGTTTTTATCCTTAAATCTGATACCTGTAATGTAGCTACAGCAGTATTATCTTGATTTTCCCGAACTCCTACTACCTTAATTGTCCCATCAGATTGTTTCCACTTATTAACCATTTTTTCTGCTTTACTTGCAGACAGGGATTTATCTTGTTTTATCAAGTCACAGCCAGTAGTTAAAGTAGACAATACTCCTACACTACCAATGTAAGATAAGGTAATTAAACTGAAGGTTAGCAGTTTTTTACTTAACATGAAGCTTCCTATTAATTAATTATCAGCAATATTTGATCGAGGCTGGGATCTTCTATGAGACTCCAACACAAACACTGTTTCTGTTGATTACATTCCATATTATCAAATCCACATCTGTCTTAAGAGTCAAAAAAGTAATATAAAAGTATTGGAAAAGTAGTATAAAAGTAATAACCAAGTCGATCGACCAAGTGGCTGGACTGTGGCGCTAGAATCTGGTATAGTGTGAGAGTTTTAGGTGTGAGGGGAGTTTAACATATGACCGTTGACGAAGCCATAGAGATCGCAGAAACAGCCCTCAACTACGATCGCCTCAACAAGATTCAAGAGATAGTGTTTCGTCAATCCTGGGAAGGACAGTCTTATAAAGAAATTGCAGCCAGCACTGAATATGAATATGATTATATCAAAGATGCTGGTGCTAAACTCTGGAAATTACTTTCAAAAGCACTAGAAGAAAAAGTCAAAAAAGATAATCTCAAGTCTGTCTTAAAGCGATACTTGCGGCGGAGTCAAGTGAATCTACAGCGAAATCTGACAATAGAAGTTAATCTCAGCGGTGCAAATCTCAGCGGAGCCAACTTAAGTGGAGCTAGATTATTCGCAAACTTAAATGAAGCTGATTATGTTCAAACCGATTTAGATAAAATAATAACCTCTGACAGCGAAACTGAATTATCTGACTCAGAAAACGAAATTAACTGGAACGGTTTTTGCTTTCACTGCGACGCACAAGTGAAAATTGCCGAAATACTCGATCGCACTTCCACCCTCTTCATCCCCAACTCCCGACTCCGACTCACAACACCGGAAGGCAGACAAAACCAAGAAGCTGACTTTCTGATCTTCCACCAAAACAAGCTAGGGATACTGAAAATTGACAGTGGATCATCCCATCCAAACGCAACAGAAGATGAAATGTGCCAGCTTTTCATAGATTCTGGCATCAGTCTTGTCAAACATTACGATGCTAGCCGATGCAGCGAACAACCCGATCTAGTTGTGCAGGAGTTTTTGGAAATTTTGAGTCACGTACAAGCCTAATAAGGTGTTTTTTATTTAAACTGTGATACAAACCTTACCTTGGTTTTTGATATTTTCTCACTTCAACAATTAACAATCCTTCATTTCAGAGTCGATGTAATAAATAGTATAGCTCTTCAATTAATTTAAACATTCGGCGGAAATCTTTACACTAATTCACGGAATTAGTTTTGAATTATACCGTATTTAAAGGCACAACAGCTTATTTCACTTTCATTTAAATTTGTAGCAACGAGTCATCTGTTGTGAATTCCTTTTTCTCTTTCTTCCTCTGTGTCCTCTGCGTCCTCTGCGGTTACTTTCATAATTATAAATTTAACCGCAGATATACACAGATGAAGGCAGGTTGAGATTGTCTGTTAACGCATAAAACAAAGCCAAGCAATCTTCACCCCCTGCGATTGATTCCTACTAATTACCCATGATCAATTCTCCTTTCCCCTCAATCACTTCCCCGATCGCCCAAGCACCAATTCCCTGAGATTCAAACCATTTAACAGCCTGTTCTACTTCCCTCGAATCGAGCAACAGCACAAAGCCAATCCCCATATTAAAAGTATTGAACATATCGGCTGTAGCAACTTGGCCCGCTTCAGCAATCCACTGGAAAATTGGCAAATTTGGCCAGCTATTGCTGTCAATTTTCACAGATTGATTAACTCCCAAACAGCGGGGCAAATTTTCCGGCAAACCGCCGCCCGTAATGTGAGCCATGCCGTGAATTTCTAGACCGCTCTTAATTGCTTCAAGGACTGGTTTAACATAAATTGTAGTCGGAGTTAGCAGCACTTCTCCTAAAGTTTTGCCGCCTAACTGTTCGGGTTGGGAGTGCCAATCAAAACCCAGATCGCCCGCAATTTTTCTCACCAAACTAAAACCGTTGCTGTGCACGCCCGAACTTGCCAGCCCCACAGCCACATCTCCGACTTTAACCCGCGAACCGTCCAACAATTTGCTCTTTTCGACAATTCCCACACAAAAACCAGCTAAATCGTACTCTCCCGGTTGGTAAAAACCGGGCATTTCTGCCGTTTCTCCACCCAACAAAGCACAGCCCGCTTGCTTGCAACCGTCAGCAATGCCGGCCACCACCGCAGCTAATTGTTCGGGATTTAACTTTCCCGTGGCTAAATAATCGAGAAAAAAGAGGGGTTCGGCCCCGGATGTCAGCACGTCATTGACGCACATCGCCACCAAGTCGATACCTACCGTGTCGTGCCGATCGAGATTGTGGGCCAATTTTAACTTAGTCCCAACGCCGTCAGTACCCGAAACCATAATCGGCTCTTTTAAGCCCTCCGGGACGCTGAAAAAACCGCTAAACCCGCCGAATCCGCCCAAAACTCCCGATCGGTGCGTGCTCTTAACCATACTCCCGATGCGCGAGACAAAAGCTCTGCCCGCTTCAACATCCACACCTGCTTCTCGATAATCCATAAGTCCGCCAAATCGATTTCTTCTAATTTTTAGTTTATAAGAAATGCCATGAAAACCCCGCGACTTTAGTCCGGGGATGAAAGGGGTAAGGAGGCTTGAGCCTCCCAGCTTGTGTTCTCAGGTTTTAAAATTGCGCTATCGACTGCAACTCTGTAAAGATTAGTAAATAATTTATTTTATTTTAAGCCCACTTTGCTAGCATAAGAATATTATGATGAGGTCGAAGTCATGCTAGTTTTCGAGTTCAAAGCATACGGTAAAAAGCAGCAATTTGAAGCTGTAGACGAAGCGATTAGAACAGTGCAGTTCATCCGCAATAAAGCATTGCGCTTTTGGATGGAAAACCAAAAAGTCGATAAATACGCCTTGAATAAGTACAGCGCTGTTTTAGCTAAAGAATGGACGTTTTGCGACGACTTAAACAGCATGGCTCGACAATCTAGCGCAGAAAGAGCGTGGTCGGCAATCGCCAGATTCTACGACAACTGCAAAAAGAAAATCCCAGGAAAAAAGGGTTTTCCGCAGTTTCAGCACGACAACCGTTCGGTTGAATACAAGACTACGGGCTGGAAACTGACTGACGACCGTAAATCCATCACTTTTACAGACAAGAAAGGAATCGGAAAGATCAAATTAAAAGGAACCCGCGACTTACATTTCTATCAGCGCAGTCAAATCAAGCGGGTGCGCTTGGTGAAACGGGCAGATGGATATTACGTCCAGTTTTGTGTTCAAGTTGACCGTTCTGAGAAAATTGAAGTAACGGGCAGCGCCATCGGGATAGACGTGGGACTCAAAGAGTTCTACACAGATTCCAATGGCGTTACAGTCGAAAACCCACGATTCCTCCCCAAGGGAGAGCGCGGGTTGAAGAAAGCCCAAAGACGAGTTTCAAAACGAGTTAAGGGTTCACAGAACCGAAGAAAAGCTAGAGAGATTCTAGGAAAGCGCCACCTCAAAATAAGTAGACAACGTAAAGATTTTGCTCTGAAATTGGCAAGATGCGTTATCCAGTCTAACGACTGTGTAGCCGTGCGTTGATTTGAGGATTAAAAACATGGTGAAGAATCACTGTTTAGCAAAATCGATTAACGACGCATCTTGGTATATGTTCCGAGTATGGTTGGAATATTTCGGCAAAGCCTTCGGAAGAATTACGATTGCCGTACCAGCTAACGGAACCAGTCAAGAATGCTCTAGCTGCGGGACAGTTGTTAAGAAAAATCTATCAACGCGAACCCACGCTTGTCGGTGCGGATGCGTGTTAGATCGCGATTGGAACGCTGCTAAAAATATCCTAAGTCGGGGATTGAGTACGGTGGGGCACACCGGAACTTGGATCAGAGATCCGAACGCTTGTGGAGAATTGACCGCTACCGATGTTGAAGTAATTCTGCATCGGCAAGTCGATTCTGCGAATCAAGAATCCCCTCGGCTTTAGCCAGGGGAGTGTCAATCCCATAACAGTTGACAAACAGCTTTTTTAAGACTAGCCATTCGGCAGCCCACAAAAGACAATAAATTTTTGTAAATTTTTGTAAATTTTTCCGTAATGGCTGAAACGGCTGTAAGCCTTGGAACTAAAGGATTTTATGATAGAGGGTTTTGAGAAGATTTGATGAAGATTTGGTGAAAATCGCGATCCCAGCGATCCCCAAGCACAAAAGTTTGTGGTAGTCTGTTGCAGTTCGTGAACAAAACACAAATTGCGAATCGAGTATGAGTTGTCAAGTGTCAGGGAAGTTTCCGCCAATTTTTTTGGGGGTAGAAGCATTAAAGCAAAAATGCACCCGGATACTTTGCTTTGACTCACGGGGGAATGGCGAAGGGCAAGAGAGAAATCCTTGACGCCTGCCGCCAAATGGCCAATCCTCCAATCTCGGTTGGCAATGGCTATTCACAAAAATGGACGTATGAAGGAAAAATTTGTTGGTGGTCTACTCGCTGTCCTGTTAGTTCCTATGGTAGGAACGGCATCCTCTTGTCACGCACAAGCAACAGGTGCCGACAACCAAAACTCTCAGGTTTCCGAGCAAGTAATTGCCACCCAACCGTCCCAGCAGTTAAACGCTACTCGGGTCGAAGCGCAAAAAGTCGGACAGTATCAGTATCAAGCAAGAGCTGAAATTGCCCGAGACTCGATCGCCAAAATTCAGCCCCACGACTTAGGCGGGCGACAAGCAGCGACAGTCTACGTGCGAAACATTCCAGTCATCACCTTTCTGAACGCCAATCCGGAAACAAACACCCCTTTGGGAGAAACTGGCAACAGCCAAGTCGGTGCTAGCAGTCCGTCAAAAGTAGCGGGCGCAAGAGAAAATCCCAAAGTCGGAAACATTGCCAGCAACTCTAGCAACCAAGAACCCGATCCAGTTTGGCGGGCATCAAGCTTAGCAGCAAGACTCAATCAGCTAGCCCGCAACAACATCGATCCCAACAGCATTACCGTTAAGTGGGAAAAAGGCGATCGCTACATTATCCAGGCAAACGGCGAGGAGTTGGTAAACATCAACGCCGAAACCATCCTCCCCGACACCACCAGCAACTTTAGCCGAGACGCCCTGCAAGCAACCAATCGCCTCCGGCGACTTCTGGGCAACGCCCCACCCCTGGAAGAAGTCGCAGGCAAACCCCAACCAGAACGCTCCGTGCTGTCTCTGGGCCCAGTTCAAGTGCGGCTTAGCGGCTGGGCTTCCTGGTACGGCCCGGGATTTGACGGCAACCTCAGCGCCAGCGGCGAGCGTTTCAACCAAAATGATATGACCGCAGCCCACCCAAATTTGCCTTTTGGAACGAGAGTCATGGTGAGAAATCTCGACAACGGCCGCACTGTAGTCGTCCGCATTAATGACCGCGGCCCCTATGTGGGCGATCGGCTCATTGACTTGTCCGCAGGCGCCGCCAACGTGCTAGGAATGATCAGCAGTGGCGTTGCGAGAGTCGAAATCGAAGTGATCGAACCGCCGCAGCAAACAACTGGTGGACGCTGAACGGTAGTCTAAGGCAGAATACAAAACTTATCCGCAGTGTAGAAGGCAGAAAGTAGAATAAAACTGACATCTTGTACCATTGTCAACAACGGGCAAGATGCCCGTTCCACAAAGAATGAGTTTTCTTGTGGAACAGGCATCTTGCCTGTTCCTAAACAAGTAATTGAGAATGGTGCAAGATGTGAGATAAAACTGACATCTTGCACCATTCTTTGTGGAACAGGCATCTTGCCTGTTCTTGAGGATGATGTAAGATTTCAACTCGAACAAATTCAGACAAATAAACTCTGCATTCTGCCGAATGCCTTCAGGAGATTCTACCGGTGCGCCTGTTTACTACCATTGCAGCACTTCGCTGCTACTTAAATTTACAAAAGTCTGCTGCACCTCATTTGACAGTCGGTTTGGTGCCGACGATGGGAGCTTTGCACGCAGGGCATCTGAGCTTGATCCAGCGGGCAAGGCAAGAAAATGCGATCGCCCTGGTCAGCATTTTTGTCAACCCGCTGCAATTTGGGCCGACAGAAGATTTTCAAGATTATCCTCGGAATTTCGAGCAAGACCGGCTGTTGTGCGAACAAGCTGGGGTTGATGTCATATTTGCTCCCTCAGCAACGGAAATGTTCGGCCATCAAGCAGTCGATTCCCTACGGGATAGCTTCGCCGCGCGCACAGAAACACAGCAAACCGCCCAAAAACAGATAGAGATTCACCTTTCATCCTTAACTCAAGTAGTCCCGCCGCCGGCGATGACATCGGTTTTGTGCGGTAAAGCAAGGCCCGGTCATTTTCAAGGCGTCGCGGCAATTGTTACTAAACTTTTGAGTCTGGTGCAGCCGACAAAAGCTTATTTCGGTCAAAAAGACGCCCAGCAGCTAGCAATTATTCGGAAGCTGGTCTTTGATTTTAACTTGGCTGTAGAGATTGTCGCTTGTCCGATCGTCCGCGAAGAGTCGGGACTGGCAATGAGTTCTCGCAATCAGTATTTAACAGCAGAGCAAAAACAGCAAGCCTCCGTACTCTACCGCGCCCTGCAACAAGCCTCGAAAACTTTTTCTTCAGGCGACCGCACCGCAGCAGCCGCACTCGCTGCCGCCCGCGCAGCAGTCGCAGAAGAACCCGCAGTCAAGCTCGAATACGCCGAACTCGTCGAGCCCGACACTTTGACGCCGTTGCAGGTTGTGGAAACAGCGGGACTTTTAGCCGTGGCCGCCAGAGTTGGCTCTACTCGTTTGATTGACAATATAATTCTCAGGAATCGTCGGCCCATTGTGGCGATCGACGGCCCGGCAGGGGCAGGCAAATCTACCGTAACTCGCCTTGCAGCAACAGCTTTGAACTTGTTTTATCTGGATACCGGCGCGATGTATCGGGCCCTGACTTGGCTAGCATTGAAAACAGACACGCCGATTTCCGACGAATGTGCGATCGCCGAATTAATCAGTTCCAGTTATTTAGAATACAACCTCGATCCCGCATCAAAGATGTTGAAGATTAATGGTGAAGACGTAACCGAGGCAATTCGCAGTTTGGAAGTGACATCCCGCGTCTCGGAAATGGCGGCAATTCCCGCCGTGCGACAGTTTCTGCTGGAGGAACAGCGGCGGTGCGGCACAAAAGGCGGAATTATAGCAGAAGGCCGCGATATCGGCACTAACGTGTTTCCTGATGCGGAACTGAAGATTTTTTTGACGGCTTCGGTACAAGAACGATCGCGCCGGCGGCTGTTAGAACTTAAAGATAGCGATCGGGCTAATATTAGCTTGGCCCAATTGGAACAAGACATCGCCTTGCGGGACGAAAAAGACAGCACCCGCGAGGTTGCACCTTTGCGTAAAGCGGCAGATGCTGTGGAAATTCAAACAGACAATCTGACTGTTGCTGAAGTTATCGATCGGATTGTCGGCTTGTACAAAGAGAGAACCGGCCCTAAAAATTAATTTTAGGAGTGGCGGGCGGGCGATCGCCCTCATATCAAATGCGGTTAACCTCACATCTTGCACTATTCTCAAGAACAGGCAAGATGCCTGTTCCACAAAGAGTAGATTTTCGGTGTTGCTTAATCAGGGTATGAAAAAAATAAGTTGAAAATCCAGAAGCTTTGTGGATACCAGTTTCTATGACTTGGATTTTTAGCCTTTCATACCGTAAATCAGCAACGCCTATATTTTCTTGTGGAACAGGCATCTTGCCTGTTCCTAAACAGCTTATTGACAATAGTGCCACATCTCAGGTTAAACCAATTTGCAGTGTCAGGTAGAGACGCGGGCCGATGCTGCCTGAGTCCCTAAGAATATCGTGCCATTAATCCGAGAGCGCCGTCCCCCTGGCCGGGGAAAAGTTCACCATCCCGCGTTTTCATGGGTTAGGGGATTTCTGGCGCACAAACCTTAAATTTTTTTATCCTGACGGACTTCCCCACGATCGGTTATTTCCAGTAGCATTTTTACTGACTGTCCAATTTAAGATTATCCTCTTAAGTGGATTAACTTGATATCAACATAAAATCTCAAATTAACTGTACAAGGTGTGAAGGAGAGAACGACGTGACAAAATTGAAACTGCTGTGGAGGCGGCGAAAAACTTTAATAGTTGCTTTTATGGCAGCAACAGGAAGTTTTTTGCTGGGTGTGACATGGCCGATTAACTTGCGGGCCAATCAGCCCTTGCAACCGATTCAGGCGCAAGTCTTGGCCGTATCCCAGTCGCAAGAACAACCGCCGATGTCCAATATTAATAAGTTCTCCGAGGCGATCGCCAATCGAGTAGAATTTTCCCAACAGGCTCTAGCCCAAGTGCAGGCTATCCGATTTCAATCAGCCGTACCGGATCAGTTTCAAGGTACAACCCTTCGTCACGCGAAACTCGACTCCCAGCGCAAGGCGATCGCCCTGACATTTGACGACGGCCCCTGGCCGAAAACAACTACACAAATCCTAGATATTCTCAAGGAAAATAATATTAAGGCTACATTCTTCTGGGTAGGAAAATACCTGAAAAATTCTCCCGAAATAGGCCAACAGGTTGCACAAGCCGGTCACGCGATCGGCAATCACACTTGGAACCATCAATACCTTCAGTATAACGAAGACGGTGCCGCTCGCGAGATCGATCGCACTTCATCCTTAATTCAGGACTTGACCGGCATCCAAACATCGATGTTCCGCCCGCCAGGAGGCATTTTAAACAATGGATTGACAGCTTATGCTCAAAAGAAAAATTATGCAGTTGTGATGTGGTCTGCTGATTCTTTTGATTGGCGCACCCTTACGGAATCTTTGATAGACAACGTGATGAGGCAGGCAAATTCCGGCGGCATTGTGCTGATGCACGACGGCGGCGGCAATCGAGCAAGAACTGTAAAAGCTTTGCCTGATATTATTGCTCGATTGAGAAATGAAGGGTACAGTTTCGTAACAGTTCCCGAGTTATTGCAGATGCAAGAACAAGACTTACAACAACAGGAAACAGCACAAAAGTAACAATTTGGAAAAATGGGACTTTACACCATTTTTCCATTTTTTTGTAGGTCGTTCGATGTAGGTCGTTCGATGAATTTTTCATAACTCTAGCCAAACCCAGAAGGAAGAAGTAGCAACCGCGCCCGATTCCCGGCGACGTTCTTAACTGCTAAAAACATTGCTTTAATTGCATCTCCCTTCTTCCTTTTTCCCTCTTCCTTTTTCCTGACATCCGTTACATCTGATATCTTGCACCATTGTCAAGAACGGGCAAGATCCGCGTTCCACAAAGAATGAGTTTTCTTGTGGAACAGGCAAGATGCCTGTTCCTAAAAAAGTAATTGAGAATGGTGCAATATCTCAGTTACATCCGTTACATCCGTCGAGCGAATCCGTTGCCGAACTTCCTTATCCCTTCTTCCTGACATCCGTTATTCATGCCGGACGGTATTATCATGTTCGAGGGCAAGGTAATCTTCGGGGCTAAACCCAGACGGGATGGCAATCATAGCGTTAGAGGCAAAATTGATACCTTAACTGTAGCCATATTACCAATTTAGGCTTGAATCTAACGGCAAATCCTGCAACTGAGAATTCACCCAATTAGCTGCCGCCCAACCCGATCGCAAAGCACCCTCTATTTGACCTTCCCCGCACAAATCCCCCGCACAAACCAGCGGCAAATTCCCCCCAGCCGCCAAACAAGAAACAGGCAAAGGATTTCGACAAAAAGCATAGCGCCAGCGGTGAACCTGCAACCATTCCGGCTGTTTCAGCCAAGGGATTAAATATTCAGAAGTGCGATCGAGCAATTCTTGACCGACTGTTGGCAAATCGGCCGATTCTAGATGGCGATCGGCAAAATTTGCGCTGCTGTGAACCACAAACACCGGCTGCGGCGGATCTAGTCGCTTGCTGCTGTCCAAACCAACCCAAGCTAAATCAGAATTATCGGCAAAAGAAACAGATTTCCACTGCGGATTTAGACTACTTAAATCTTGCTGTTTTGCCACAGGATAGCCAGCCATAACCGTAATGCAAGGGTCGTACTCCACAGAACGCAATTTGTCAAGAAAAGCCTGCGACAAACCGATTTCCGCATCCAAAAACATTAAAGCTTGAGGTGCCGGAATTGCCACAACCACAGCCTTAGCAATCAATTCTTGAGGTATCTCTAAATTGCTGTCAGTGACTTCTAGGGAAAGATGCCACATTTGGTTATCTGTAGTAGAAATAGCTTGTACGCGGCGGCCAAACCAAATCTCTAAATCCTGGGCCAAATACTTACCGACAGCATTCATACCCGCAGGTGCGACATAACAACAACTAGCAATAGCAGAAAGTTTTCCCTGTCTGAATTCCCAGACAGTATCAGTCCAGAGTTTGAGGATGCGGCGATCGACCAAAACCTCAATTAACCCCTGCACCGCATCCCCCTGCGGTTCCAGATACCGCGCCCCGTGATCTGCCCTCGTACCCTGTACGCGGCGGGTAGCAACACGTCCCCCCGCCCCGCGAGATTTCTCAACAACAGCCACAGAATAACCAGCTTGACGCAACCGTTGAGCGCAACTCAGCCCCGCCATACCCGCACCAATCACCGCAACATCGAACATAATGGGACTTTCAGATACATTACTTACCGGACTTTTTCTAGGAAATAAGCCTTAAGATGATTTCTTAACTTGCAGTTAATTTGCGATAGCAACGAGCGGTGATTAAATGAGGATGAAAAACCTCCATAAAATTAGACTGAAGTTTAGTAAAAAATGTGTTCATCTCTTGCTTATCTTCTAAATGAAAAGGAAATTCTTGATTAAAACCTTTAAAGAAATACCAGTTAAGGATAATCTTCCCTGACGGAGCCAGCATTTTGTGAAAATCCATCAATTGCTGACTTGGCTTTAGTAAATGTTCCATTACATCAAAACAAATAATCGAATCGAAAACTTCCGTCGGCGATACTTCCAGACAACAGGAAATTTTCTCACTCAATCCTAACTTAGCAGCTCGGCTTTGAACAAAATTGCAATTTATGGGGTTAAGATCGCAATAGACTACTTGTTCTACTTGAGGACAAAGAGCTGCTGCAATAGCATGAGTGCCAATACCGCCGCCAAAATCTAAAACTCGACCGGCAGCCATATCTGATATTAATGTTAAAGTGCCTCCTATGTAATCCTGATTGGACATATGCCAAGCTCCGAGGTCAAATAGGTAAGCTTGGCCGACTCGATCGCGATAAAACTCGCTAGCTTTTTCCCAATCAAAATCCCGATGGCCTATTTCTTTTAGGGATTGTTGACCGACAGCGAGCTCTTGTTCAATTGTTTCTAAATCTAAATTTAAAAAATCCTGTAGATGCTGCTTGAGATTGAAAGTATCTTGCCAATATCCCTGCAAAAAAGACGGTGCGACAGAAGAAGACATCATTTACTTTGTTCTAAAAAAACCAAACTCATTATAGGATTAACTGACATTTTTGAACAGAACTACACTAAATTATTTTTCTTTTGTTTATAGCGAATAAAATAGTGGGCGTTCATGGCGACGGTTTGACTCCTCAAGCTGCGGGGTTGCAGACGTACCGAGGGGTTCCGGGTTTGCTGTTGGGCATCTAAATTGTATTTTTAGGAGCGGCGGGACACCAAACTTGACTGTAAAATTTAGATGCGCGTCCGCAGATCGATGTAGCTGCTGAGGTTATAGCTTCTAGCAGTCGGATCTTCTGTGCAAATCCTGCCGATCGTCCTGCGCCAGGTAGTAGAATAATGGACAGCACGAATCCATGATTAAGACCCCATAAAAAATGCCACTGTAGGTAAATCCTAAATCCCACGGGTTGTCAACCAGCAGCAATCTAAAATCTAAAATCTAAAATCTAAAATCTAAAATCGTATACGGGAGGGCAAAATTTTGGACGAACTCAGAGCAGCACTCGAATTAACAACAGAAGAAGAATTGCAGCAACTAACAGAACTTCTGTTCAGCCGCAAGTTTAACCCTTTAGATTACGTGCAAACCCCCGCACCGATAGATGTACAAAGTCGCGATCGCGAAGCATGGCTCGACGCCGTAGAACAGCGGTTTCGCTATCTTGCAGCCGACGGGTTGACGGTACTCAGAGGGCGAACCCAACAAGTAACTTACAGACAAGCACTAATTCAAGTTTGTCGCTATCTCAAAATCCCTTATCCCAGACAGTTGTCAACCACCGACTTAGAGGCAGAAGTATTTCTGCACTTAATGGGCCGCGCGTGGAAGCGTTTACCAGCAGACGAACAGCAAGCGCTGACACTGCGCGTACAGCGAGCGATCGTTGATTCTAAACTCTCAGAACCCCTGCCAATTACTGCTGAAAAAGACCCGCTGGGTTTACTGTTCAAAGGGGGCAGCGCTTTAGCTGTTAGTTCCATCTTAAAACCAATGCTGCTCAAACTAATGGCCAATCAATTTGCGCTGCATTTTGCCACCTATCAAATGGCCAAACAAGGAGTGCTTGCAGGCACTGCAACTGCAGCAACCCAGTTTCAAAATTATGTCGCAATTCAGGCGGCGCGGCGCGGTATGGCTGTGAGTGCCGCTCGTTACGGTGCGACGCGGAGCGTATTTTCGTTGGTAGGCCCGGTGATGTGGACTTGGTTTTTAGCGGATTTGGGTTGGCGATCGATTTCCACGAACTACGGCCGCATTATCCCGACCATTTTTGCCCTAGCTCAAATTCGATTAACGCGATCGGAATGCGTTTGGGAACTAGCTTAACGATGGTAGATTGTAGATTTTAGATTTGAGATTGGGAGTGTGGGTGAATATCAAAAATCGGTTGAAATTAGCGGCCAAACAGACAGCAGAAAATCTCAAGTCTCGCCTCCAAAAACATCCAGATCCCCGCCTGCAAATCCCTTGGAATTTCGCCCAAGTGGGGATGCTGATTTTTCCCTTAATTCCGATTTTGGGAGCTTTAGGTTTATTCCTGGGATTGGCCGGCACTTGCAAGCAAAAGTTCCGTGAAATTAGTCGCCGCCCGTTGAATCGAGGATTCGCAATTCTGAGCGCGCTGCTAGTCATCACAGCCGTTTTTGCCCACAACCGCATCGAGGCTTTTATAGGGTTGTACAATTTCTTGCCGTTCTTTATATTGTTTGCCATTTTCAGCAGTTTAATTAAAACTCTGCCTCAATTGCGGCAATTGTCTTGGGTGATTGTAATTAGTTCAATTCCCGTGATAATTTTAGGTCTGGGACAACAATTTTTAGGCTGGAGCGGCATCGATCAATTGCAGCCGGTTTTTGGCTGGGTACTCGAACCCCAAGGCAATCCCCCCGGCCGTATGGCTTCTGTATTTATGTACGCTAATATTTTAGCTTGCTATCTGACAATTGCTTTTATTTTAGCACTGGGACTGTGGATGGAAGAAGTCAGTTGTCAGTTGTCACCAATTACCAATTACCAATTACCAATTCCCAATGCCCAATTCCCAATTCCCAGTTACCGATTCCTATTTTTAAGTTTTGCAGCGATTGGAAATGGTGTTGCTTTGATTTTTACTAATTCTCGCAATGCTTGGGGGCTGTCAGTTTTAGCCGTTTTGGCTTTTGCATTTTATGCGGGTTATAAAAAAATATTAGCTGCGGTTTTTAGTGTGGCTAGCACAGTTTTTTTGTCTGCCTTTGGCCCCGAACCATTACGGCAGTATTTGCGAAGAATTGTCCCTGCTTTCTTTTGGGCTAGACTCACCGACGAGATGTTCCCAAATCGGCCGACAGCTACTTTGAGAACTACTCAATGGCAATTTGCTTGGTCGATGACGCAGCAGCGTCCTTGGACTGGTTGGGGATTGCGAAATTTTACGCCTCTCTATCAAGCTCAGATGCAAGAATGGCTTGGTCATCCTCACAGTTTGATGCTGATGTTGACTGCGGAAACGGGAATACCGGCAACGCTTTTGTTGTTTGGTTTAGTTGGTTGGGTTTTGGCTAGAGGTGTTTTGCTGCTGGCGAATTGGCCGCTTTTTTCTGGGGATATCCAACACGAGCAAGTAGCAACACAGGAAGTAGCGGAAAATGCTTTACTGATCAATCAACAGTCTATAATTCTTAGCAAAAATCAGGTAGTTTGTCAAGATGTAAGAGCAACCGATCGCCTAATTTTTTTCAGTTATTTATTAGCCTTCGTCGCCTGTACGCTATTTAACACTGTAGATGTGACGCTGTTTGATTTCCGACTCAATACTACAAGCTGGTTGCTGTTAGCCGCAATTTGCGGGGTGTGCCAAGAGGGAATCGGGCATCGGGCATCGGGTATCGGGTATCGGGCATCGGGCATCGGGCATCGGGCATAGGTTATTGGTTATTAGAACGAACAACCAACAACCAATAACCAACTACTGACTAATGACTACTGACTAATGACTTCCTTTATTCCACTGTCACCGACTTCGCCAAATTTCGTGGCTGATCCACATCCAAACCTCGACGCGCCGCAATGTGGTAAGCCAACAATTGCAGCGGAATTACTGTTACAATCGGTGACAACAATTCATCCACCAAAGGCACCGGCAAAATGTGGTCAAAAATGTCGGCTTCCGCCACACCTTGCTTCGGTGTAACGCCAATTAAACGGGCGTCGCGGGCCTTGGCTTCCTGAGCGTTGGAAAGCACCTTTTCGTAGACGCTTCCTGGCATGGCGATCGCCACTACAGGCACTTTCGCATCCAAAAGGGCGATCGGGCCGTGTTTCATCTCTCCCGCCGGATATCCTTCGGCGTGAATGTAGCTAATTTCCTTCAGTTTCAGCGCCCCTTCCAAAGCAATCGGAAAGTTAATTCCCCGCCCCAAAAAGATAAAATCTTGGGTGTCTGTAAACTGGTGGGACAATTCCTCCACATACTGTTCTTGAATCTCCAAAAACTTCTCAATTTCCGCTGGCAACTGGCGCAAACCAACAATAATTTCTGCCAATCTATCAGTGCTGATTGTTTGCCGCTGGTGCGCCAAATCCAAAGCTAAGAAATAGAATGCCATCAACTGAGTGACAAAAGTTTTAGTAGCAGCAACGCCGATTTCTATACCAGCGTGGGTGTTGATTACGTGCGGCATCATGTGGGCGATCGAACTTTCGGTTCTGTTAGTAATGCCTAACATTCTCGCCCGAAATTTATCAGTAAAACCTGCGCGGCGCTGCTGTTCCATCCCCAAAGCAGCCAGCGTGTCCGCCGTTTCTCCCGACTGAGTTACCCCAATAGTTAAAGTATTTGCTGTCAGCGGTGCCGGTGCGTAGCGGTACTCAGAAGCGTACTGCACGGCAGTGGGAATATTAGCTAATTGTTCCAACAAATATTTGCCAATTAGCGAGGCGTGCCAGCTCGTTCCGCAGGCGAGAATTGAAATTTGCTCGACATCGGCGCAAAGTTCCTTGGGCAAGTTGAGATTGATGGGAGAGCGGGAATTTTCCGGCTGCCAATCGCTGTCTAAATAAGCCTCCAAACAAGCTCGGACTACGGCTGGCTGTTCATAAATCTCCTTGTGCATGAAGTGTTTGAAGCCTTGTTTTTCGACTAAAACCGGACTCCAACCAAGGATGCGCGGGCTTTTTTTCAGCCTTTCTCCTGCAAAGCTGTAAACTTCCACTCCCATCGAAGTTAGCCTTGCCAATTCGCCATTTTCCAAGGACAAAACAGTGCGGGTGTGAGATACTAAGGCCGGCGTGTCGGAAGCGCAGAAAAATTCACCAGCACCAAACCCAATCACCAAAGGAGCTTGCTGTCTGGCGACAATTATTTCCTCTGGAAAATCTGCACAGATAACGGCGATCGCAAAAGCTCCTTCTAATTTATTTACCGCCTTTAAAACCGTTTCCAAAAACGATAAATCAGCAATTTTTTCTGTTTTTTTATTTTTTTCTTCTTCTTTCTCCCTTCTTGCTTCTTTCAAAAATTCAGCTATTAAATGAGGAATAACTTCTGTATCGGTATCGGAGACAAATTTATGTCCCTTTGCTTTCAATTCTTCCCGCAACTCGCGATAATTTTCGACAATTCCATTTTGAACTACCGCAATTCGCCCGCTATTATCTAGGTGAGGGTGAGCGTTATATTCTTCTGGTTTGCCGTGAGTTGCCCAGCGGGTGTGTCCGATGCCGATGGGAGCCAGAGAGTCTATCTCTGCTAACTTTTCCCGGAGGTTGTGCAATTTGCCCTTTGCTCGGATGCAGGTAATTTCTCCTTCGGAGATGGTAGCGAGGCCCGCTGAATCGTAGCCCCGGTATTCTAGTTTCTCTAATCCTGCTAGCAAAATCTCGCTTGCTGCTTGCGTGCCGATATAGCCAACGATTCCGCACATTTAACGTACTACTCCTGCTTAGCGATCGCAATAAAACTCACGTTTTATCATTTTTACCTTCTTCCGGCCCCGAATGCAGATTCCGCGACAAAAAAAGAGGGGGCAATTTAATCGCCCCCTCTTTTGTGCCCGTAATTCGATCGGCGTGTCGATCGATATTTAGTAGGCTAGACCCATACTGCGAGTGGTTTCTGCTCCC
The DNA here is from genome assembly GCF_036705285.1 of Microcoleus sp. B4-C1. Lineage (NCBI taxonomy): Bacteria > Bacillati > Cyanobacteriota > Cyanophyceae > Oscillatoriales > Microcoleaceae > Microcoleus > Microcoleus sp. B4-C1. The sequence goes on from NZ_JAUBUC010000009.1 coordinate 113,229, forward strand.
AGGTAAACCCGGATGCTCAGAAAATCGGTGGGACAAGCAGTTTCGCACCGCTTGCAGCCTACACAGTCTTCGGTGCGGGGAGATGAGGCAATCTGAGCTGCTTTGCAGCCATCCCAGGGGACCATCTCCAAAACGTCAGTCGGACAAGCGCGGACGCATTGAGTGCAGCCGATGCAAGTATCGTAAATTTTGACTGAATGAGACATTGAATAAAGGCTCCCAACGAGTCACTAAAAATTTGCTGCCTCTGCGAGTGAACAGATTTGACGGCGAGGTGCCACCGCTATAGCCTGCACAGAGAATTAAAGGTTAGTCTACCGCAGTGCCTGGAAGCACTTCGCGAAAAAGCGACAAAACTTCACAGTTATTCACGCGGAGAGTCTTATCAAAGTAGGTTCCTACTGAGCACGTCTGTGGTTAGAGGGGAGTTATCAAGGACGGACTTCTTTACTACAAATCTGTGCAAATCGATCGACTAAAAGCCTAATTTTTCTAACACGGGCTTTGTGGAAACAATATGTCGATCGAGTCCTAGTTTTTTCGGTTCCACACCCAAAGCCAAAGCCACCAATTGCGGTAAATGCAGCACCGGCAAACCCAATTTGCGCCCGATTACTTTTTCCACCTCCGGCTGTCGCGAATCCAAATTCAAGTGACAAAGCGGACAAGGCGTTACCATACAATCAGCGCCATTGTCAAGAGCATCTTGAATATGTTTGCCGGCCATCTGAAAAGATTGGTTAGTGGAATAACTCGACAACGGCCAGCCGCAGCACTGCGTCCGCCCTCGATAGTAAACCGGAGTTGCCCCGATCGCCCGAAACACATTTTCCATCGATTCCGGTTGGTGCGGGTCATCGTAAAGCAGCTTATCCTGAGCTCGCAGCAGGTAGCACCCGTAAAAAGACGCGCACTTCAAACCCGAAAGCTTGCGGGTGACTCGCTTCTGCACCTCGTCGAGCCCGTAATCTGCAACGATCGCCCACAACAGATGTTTCACCTCGGTACTGCCTTGATAAGGCGAACAGCCTTGTTTTTCCAGTAAACCGTTGACTTTTTCTATGTAGTTGGGATCGGTTTTCTGAGATTCCTTGAGGCGATCGTCCACATGACCGATTACCCCTTGACAAGTGCTGCAATGCGTGAGTAAAGGCAGATTAAGTTCCTCGGCTAAAGCAATATTGCGGGCGTTGACAGTATCTTCGAGTAACTGCGAATCTTCCTTGAAAGTGCCAGAACCGCAGCAGGAAGCTTTCTTTAGTTCCACCAGTTCAATCCCCAACGCTTGAGTCAGCGCTTGGGTAGACAGGTAAAGTTCGCGGGCGGCCCCTTGGGCGACACAACCGGGAAAATAAGCATATTTGAGATTTGGGGATGGCATAATCGTTTCTGCAGGGGACACAAGGTTCGGGAAAAGAAACTTGAGCGATCGAAGTCGGGAGGCTTCCTGCTTAGTTTTCCCTCTTTATAATTAACCTATCACCGCCTAGCTAAGAGCCAATTGTCAGCTTTTCTCAAGCATTTTGAGTTGATGACTGACAATCAAGCATCCAGGATACCCGCCACGTGATTCATTCCGAAAGCAGACTCAGTACCCAGAAATAAAAAACCTGTATCCGAGAAACTTGCCCTCCGAATTTATCCGTGGAGTCAATGCTTCAATCTAAAATCTAAAATCTAAAATCTAAAATCGATTGACGCACCATCGACCAAAAATCCGGTTCCTCAACGTTATCAGGTGGCTAAACGAGATAATTTATTTTGGGGTATTGGGTTTTTTTTGCCTGAGTCCTAGAGTTGCGATCGTCCGTGTCCCAATTGTCCCTGGCCCGTGTCACTTAGAAAAGCGGCCAGCCTTTGTCCTGCAGATCCCCCTTTCGGATAAGATTAGATACGCAGCAACCAATGAGGACACGATGTTATGAGCCAAGACGACATTTTTGCTAGAGTCCAGAAAATTGTGAAAGAGCAACTGGAAGTCGAGCTGAGCGAAGTCAAGCCCGAAGCCAACTTTGCTAATGATTTAGGAGCAGATTCCTTAGATACAGTAGAGCTGGTAATGGCCTTGGAAGAAGAGTTTGATATTGAAATTCCCGACGAAGCAGCCGAAGGAATTACTACGGTTCAAGCTTGTGTAGATTACATCAGCAGCCAACTTGCAGCTCCAAAAGCATAAAATACCTGTCTTTTCCCCTAAGAGGAGAGAAGTTATAAAACTGGAAACTCCTCTTTTGTTCTGCGTTCTGGGTGTTTAATTTTTTGAAACTGAAATCATGACAAATTTAGAGCGTAAGCGCGTTGTTATCACGGGTCTCGGCGCGATTACACCGATCGGCAATACCTTGTCCGAATATTGGGACGGGTTGCTTGCCGGCAAGAATGGTATAGGCCCGATCACCTTATTCGACCCGTCGCGGCACGACTGCCGCTTTGCCGCAGAGGTGAAGGGTTACGACCCACACGACTATTTAGAGCGCAAGGAAGCAAAGCGGATGGATCGCTTTGCTCAATTTGGGGTGTCAGCGAGCAAACAAGCTCTTGCTGATGCGAAGTTGGAGATTAATGACCTGAACGCAGAACAGGTGGGTGTCATTCTTGGCACTGGCATTGGTGGCTTAAAGGTTTTGGAAGATCAGCAAGAGATTTATCTGAATCGCGGCCCCGATCGGTGCAGCCCGTTTATGATTCCCATGATGATTGCGAATATGGCCGCGGGCCTGACGGCGATTCAAACGGGTGCTAAGGGGCCAAACTCTTGCACGGTGACGGCCTGCGCTGCCGGGTCAAATGCCGTGGGCGATGCGTTTCGCTTAGTTCAGGGGGGTTACGCCCAAGCCATGATTTGCGGCGGTACGGAAGCTGCGGTGACACCTTTGTGCGTGGCGGGTTTTGCTGCGGCGAGGGCGCTTTCGACTCGCAATGATGACCCGACTCATGCTTGCCGTCCATTCGATCGCGATCGTGATGGTTTTGTCGTCGGCGAAGGTGCTGGCATTCTGATTCTAGAAGAAATGGAACACGCTCTGGCGCGTGGCGCGAAGATTTACGCAGAAATCGTCGGCTACGGTTTAACTTGCGATGCGTATCACATGACTTCTCCGGTACCGGGGGGTGAGGGTGCGTCGCGGGCAATGGCTTTAGCGCTCAAGGATGGGGGTTTGACGCCGGATATGGTGAGCTATATCAACGCTCACGGCACAAGCACGCTTCCCAACGATTCTACGGAAACGAAAGCTATTAAAAAGACTTTGGGAGACCATGCTTACAAAGTAGCAATTAGTTCTACCAAGTCAATGACCGGCCATCTTTTGGGCGGTTCTGGGGGAATTGAGGCGGTGGCGACGGTAATGTCGATCGCCAATGACAAAATCGCGCCGACAATTAATCTGGAAAATCCCGATCCTGAGTGCGATTTGGACTATGTTCCTCATACAAGCCGCGATCTAAAAGTTGATGTGGCGCTGTCGAATTCCTTTGGATTTGGCGGCCACAACGTGACTCTGGCATTCAAGAAGTTTGTTCAGTAACAGCTAATCCAAAATCGAGAGTTAAAAGGTAAAAAATTAATTTTTTACCTTTTAATTTTTAGATAAATTTTAGATTGGGCGATCGGCTATTAAGTAAATCAACTTACTTAATTCAACCTAAAATGCGATCGCACGTTAGAGTCCCGCAACACTGTAACTGCTGCGGGGTTCTGGATATTCTGTTTTTTGCTTAGCCGTTGCTCATATCATGTGTGGGCGATCGCTTGACTCCAAACGCTTAGGATCGCGAATTAAATAACTTACAATTTTAATTGTTATTGTGGGATGGGCGTCCCGCCCGTCCAAAAATGACAGGCGGGACGCCCATCCCACTTTCAAGAGTGGAAGTTATTTAATTCTCATTCCTTACTTGTCATGAGTCAATCGCAACGAAGTCAGCGCGTTGCCGAAAGGGCTAGATTCTTCAGTTCCTTCAGGACTCAGAATGACAAATACTCAAGCGGACTTGATATCACTTAGTTTCTTAACAGAAACAGGTCGATAAAAATATTTTCCCAAAACAAAAAGCGCCCCTATTTCTAGGAGCGCTTTTTGTTAATCAAAAGCTAAAACTTAGCCATTGATGGAAGGAGCAACCAAAGCTACAGGAGTGACTTCACTAGCAGCCAAATCGAGAGGGAAGTTGTGAGCATTGCGCTCGTGCATTACTTCCATACCCAAGTTAGCGCGGTTAATGACATCAGCCCAAGTATTGATGACACGACCTTGAGAGTCGATAATCGATTGGTTGAAGTTAAAACCGTTCAAGTTGAAAGCCATCGTGGAGATACCCAAAGCGGTAAACCAGATGCCTACTACTGGCCATGCACCTAACAAGAAGTGCAAAGAACGGCTGTTGTTGAAAGAAGCGTATTGGAAAATCAAACGACCGAAGTAGCCGTGGGCTGCGACGATGTTGTAGGTTTCTTCTTCTTGACCGAA